>NZ_JACIFH010000001.1:3300000-3580260 GCF_014197265.1 Microbacterium invictum
TCGCCAGGCCAAGCTCGTGCGCCCCCTCGCGCTGGGACTGCTCGACGGGGAGGTGAAGTCGAGGGTCGCCGCACGACTCGTCGAAGCGGTCGAGCGGCGGGACTATCGGGTCGGCACCGGCTTCCTCTCGACGCCTTTCGTCCTGCCGACGCTCACGGAAGCGGGGCGGGCGGATGTCGCGTACCGCATGCTCGAGAACACGCAGTCGCCCAGTTGGCTCGCCGAGGTCGAAGCCGGCGCCACCACGATCTGGGAGGACTGGGAAGGCAAGGAGAGCCACAACCACTACTCGCCAGGCGCGGTGTGCCAGTGGCTGTTCGACACCGTCGCCGGCATCCGCGTCAACGGCGAGAACCGGTTTACGATCGCGCCCACCCCCGGGGGCTCGCTGAGCCATGCGAGTGCGCGCTACACGAGCCCCTACGGCACCGTGGCCAGCGAGTGGCGCATCACCGGTGAGACGCTGGCGGTCGAGGTGGAGGTGCCGGCCAACACGACAGCGGATGTCGTCCTGCCAGATGGCTCGAAACGCGTCGTCGAGGCCGGCGCGCACTCGTGGGAGTTGCCGACCGTTGCGGCGTGACCCACCGCGGTCGAGGCGTTCGACACTGAAGTCGTGCATCCCGACGACCTTCTGCTCGACCATCTTGACCTTCATCGTGCCGATGGCCTAGCGCGAGATCGCTCCCGGGTGCCGAGATGTCGTGCCCACACGGTGCCCACAGCTGAGTGAGGTCGGCATTGATCGAGAAGGATCCAGGGCAGGGTGCACGGCCCACGAACACCGAAGTTTTCGCGGACAACGGACCGAGGACGAACGGACCGGAACGGCGCTGATCTCGCCCGACGGGGTTCAAATCCCTCCGTCTCCGCCGAAAAATCCCCGGTAAATCGGGGTTTTTCTCGTCTGTGCCTTCGGCTCGAATGTCGCTTAAATGGGCGGCTCTCAGCGTCCAGGGGTCCCCAACGGGACCCTCGGGGGACCTCTGGAGCATCTCCTTCCCTCAACTGGGGCCACTCCACGCGCCGACTCCCGCGTGATTCCGCGGCGAAACGGAGATCGATGGTGTGGAGTACGCCACCCCGCACAGGTGGAGCCCCCCCAGGTGGAGCCCACTCGTCGACTGCCGCCCGTATGAGGGACGGCCAGGGCGCAATCGTGCGCGCCAGCTATGCGAGCCCCTTCATCCACGCGCGCGTGCGACTTGCGCGCATTCGACGATACGGCGGGCCCGCTAGCGCTGGGGCGGCAGGCCGAATACCGGCGTGTGGGAGTAGGAGGAGCCATTCTGACTCCCCACCGACGTGATCGTGTGCGGGCTCAGGTTGAGCACGTCACTTTCATACAAGACGGAGTCGCCGAAGTCCGCGTAAAGGCCGTTCCGTCGGACAGCGTTGAGCGCTTCCAAACCGTAGTAGCCAACGCAGACGCGTTCCGCGACTGCCCCGAACGAATCTCCCGACGCGACGACGTACGACGCAAGCGACCCGTCGTCAGCGTAAACCACATCGCCAGTCGCACCATTCCGCGCCCCCAGGTCCGTCATGGCGGCGAAGAGCCCGACGTCGAGCAGCGCACCGTTCGCCGGCCCGGGGCTAGTGGAATTGCAAGGATCAGCGCTCGTCGACGACTCGACCGCGTCTGGACTGACGGAAGAGGGTGAGGAGGCTGGTACGGGCGCGACATCGGCGTCGCCCACCACCGGTGAACACGCGGTCAGCGCGCTCACGACGAGCAGCAAACTCGTCACGCGAACGATCAGCCTGGACTGCTCACGACGCATAAGAGCGATCCTAGCGAGCACGAAATCCCCACAACTCATTCGGAGTTTCGATCCACATGCACGGTGGGTGCCACTATCGCGCGGCGCCCGTATAGGGATCCTCATCCGGGCTACGCCCGCAAGTGACGTCGCGCGTGGCACCACGCGCTTTGCGTCCGCTGGGCGGTCGGCTGACCTCTCGTCGTCGTGATCGCAGGCCGGACTACTTGTGCGGAGGCGAGATGGAAAGTCGCCGGATCTCTTCAGTAGACCAGGCGACGGGGGAGGATGCGTCCGGTGTGGTCACAATCTTGTCGAACATTGTGGCCAAGGGTCCGAGATCTTGCTGGTCGGAGCCGATGCGGGCTGCGGTGTGGTTCTCTTCGCCGTGCACGGGACGCCAGTCGAGCTGCCAGCCGGCGGCGAGGGCTACTCGGTTCCAGTAGATGCGTTGCACGCGCCCGTTGCCTTCGCGGAACGGGTGAATGTAGTTGATCTTCTCGTAGTGGCATGCGAGCTTGTCGACGAACGCGGCGCGGGGAAGGTTAGCGAGGTGATTGTCTTCCGCGAGTTCGGCGAAGCAGATGGCGGCAGCGTGGCCGATGTATCCGTGGGGAAGGAAGAACTGCGCGCCCGGCACATCCTTCCGCACGTCGATCGTGCGGATCTGTCCTGCCCAGTCGTATACATCCTGGAAGAGGTGGAAGTGGATGCGTTGCAACTCCTCCAGATCGTTCGTTGCTGCAACCGGTGCCTCGAGAAGCTGGAGTGCGCGAGCGAAAGACAGGTCAGCCTCCGCCGCGGAGAGTTCGTCGGTTGAGACAATCCCCAGACGATTTCGGAGAACGTCGGTCCCGGGGATGAGGTATGGGTCGACCGGGTCAGGTGAGGCCATATCGAGAGCGAACTCGATCGAGGAGCTCCGCTGAATCGATGGTGCCCGCAACGTAGGAGTCTGCGTCCGCGCGAGTCGCACTCGTTACTGTCAGACCCTCGATCTCAGCGCTGTGGATCGCGGCTTCGACCTGCTTCGCTCGCTGTTCTGTGATCGTCACAACGACTCCCCGTCTCCCACTCCAGTTTACCAATGCCATGCGACTCTCGTTGCCTTCGCGCCGTGGCTCCACCAAGCTCGGGTGTGGAGGCTCGTTCTTACGGGCCAGCTGTGTCCGTGATGCGTCAGGGGTCCCCCAGAGGCCCCCGAGCATGCCGATGGTGGTGATTCTCCCGGGCGTGCGAGTGAATAGGGTGCGTAGCGAGCGGATCAACGCGCACTCGAATATGGCAGATGAGAGGGAGAATCCGCGCGACCAAGTGGAGAAGTGGCTCGATCGGAGACGCCGACCGATTCGGCTCCGTCCACCCCGCTAAGGTGGAGTTCCCGTAAGGGAACCGAGCGTTCAAATCCCTCCGTCTCCGCCAAAAATCCCTGATCAAAAGGATCTTTCAGGCCTTTCTGGCTTCTGATCAGAAGTGCGCTGGTCCTGCTTCCTCCGGCCCGAAGGCTGCCAGTGGTCCGCCAGGGGTCCCCGAACTTCCTGGGTTCTGCGTGCGCGAGTCGTCGCGCGTGTTCGCGGCGCTGGCCCTCGCTGAGGAGGTGGGCGTAGACGGCAAGGACGGTGTGCGGGTCGTCGCCGAGGTATTCGGCCACGCCGTTGACAGGGTGCCGAGCCGTGGCCAGGTTGATGCCGCGAAATGGCGAAGGTTGGCTCGAACCGTGCTGATACACGGACCGCTCTCGCGATCCGCCTTGGCCGTCCGTCTCGGAGTGTCTCCGGCGAGCCTGACCCGAGTGACAAAGCCTTTCGTCGATCGTGGGATCCTCATCGGACTCGCCGACGTCGTCGACGGCGTGGGTCGCCCCTCACACCCGCTGGACGTCTCGCCGAAGGTCGGCACATTCCTGGGGGTTCAAGCTCACCGGGAAACCGGCGCACGTCTTTCTGACGGACGTGCGGGCGCAACTCCTCGGCGAGGCCGTCGTGGCGCTGACCGACCATGAGCCCGCCACGATCGTCGAAGCGGTCGTCGACGCCAAGGGTCGACACGCCGACAGCGGCGCTGCACCCACGGGGATCGGAATTAGCCTCGGCGGAATGACGGACGGAAGCAACGTCGCCTGGGCGCCGTTCTTGAAGCGGGATGCCGTGCCGCTGGGCGCCCTGGTGGACGCGACAGGGCTATCGACCCGCGTCGAGAACGACATCATCGCGCTGGCGGAGGCCGATCGCTGGTTCGGCGTCGGACGCGGCCTGGAGGGATTCGCGGTGATCACCATTGGCGACGGCGTCGGTTACGGTGTGGTCGCGGGCGGCGAGGTCGTCCGCACCCCGGATGCGGGGATAGGCCTCGCGGGAACGTTCATCGCTCTCGCTGCGAACCTTAGGCTCTACTCTGACGTCGTCCTCGCGGGGAGGCATACGGCTGTTCGCCGTGGCCGAGTAGACGGTGCGGGACACCGTGGCCGAAGATCGTGATCCGCGCGCGTCCGATGTCCGCCTGCATGCGGACGACACCGGGTTCACTGGGGCGCGTGCCGCCGCCGCCATCTCGATCCAGAGCGCGTTCGAACGACTCGGGTGACACAATTCCCGCGTCCGTACCCGCGTCGTCCGTCTGTCAGGGTGTTCGCGCGCGGACGCCGACTTCTGGGCGCGCAAGGATCGCGCCCTCCCTGGTGCAGGTCAGCGTCGCACTCGCCCGGATATCGAAGCTCGAGAAGCCGACACTGAGACGGTAGTCGCCTGGCTCGATCGACCAGCCGTCGGCCCAATGCGCCAGCTCTCGTCGCGAGATCGCGATTCGTGCCAGCACCTCCTCACCGGCATCGCCGGTGAGGGCGGCGAACCCGGCCAGCCATCGCTGGGGGTAGTCCACGATCGACGGGGAGAGTCGCTCGAGGTAGACCTGCACCACCGTGCTCCCCGCGCGTGAGCCGGAGTTGTGAACCGTCACGTCGGCGATCACGTCGCCCTCCGTCATGACCTCGTCGACGATGGCAAGAGAGTCGAGTTCCCAGACCGTATAGCCGAGTCCGTATCCGAACGGGAAGGCGGGATCGGCTCCCGCTCGGAGCCAGGCGCGGTATCCGACGTGGACGCCCTCGTCGTAGCGGAGCACGCCTCGATCCGGTGCGACGGTGGTGACCGGAATCGCCGACTCTTCGGCGGGCCATGTCATCGGAAGACGGCCGCGTGGCTCCTCGGCGCCGTTCAGGATGCTGCCGAGAGCATGCCCGAATTCCTGACCGGGGAACCACACTGCCAGGACAGCTGCGGCATCCTCGACCCAGGGCAGCCCGACGGGCGCCCCGGCGTTCACGACGACGACGGTGCGAGGGTTGGCGTCGACAACGGCTCGGACCAGATCGTCCTGTGCTCCCGGCAGGACCAGCGAGCTGCGATCGAAGCCCTCGGACTCCACTTCGGCCGATGTGGATACCACGACCACGGCGACGTCCGCGGACCGGGCAATGGCGACCGCCTCGTCGATGAGCTCATCCCGAGGTCGTGCTGTCGCAGGAACCCCGATGCGGAACGACATGGCGTCCCCCATCTCGCCCAACCGTGGTGCGAATCGTGCACGCAGCTCCACCCGCCCGTCGGTGACGGGGACCTCGAAGGTGGTCGACGGCGGGTGCAGAACGGCGGCCGCGGGGTCGTCTTCCGGCCGAAGCTGCACCTCGCCCTGCGCGACGACTTCGTCGCCGACCAGGATCTCGTAGGCGCAGAGACCGGCGATGCTCATCGGGATTCGCGGTGTCGTGTCCGCGGGCATGTACGTGAGCTGCATCTCGATGAGGTCGGACCGGGCGGCGAGTGCCGCGCCGTCGAAGGAGACGATTCCGGAGGCGCGACGGTGCTCCTCAGCCAGAAGCCGTCCATCCGAGAAATAGCGGACCGTCATGCCGGGCGTGCCGTCCGGCGTGGTGAACATGTCCGGCGTGAGATCTGCGAGGTCGCGATGGACCGCCGCGCCCTGCGCCCAGGTCACCGTCGCGTCCGGGAATGCGGTTTCGATGCCCTCCAATGGAGTGACGACGGCCGCGGGCATCACCGTTGCGCTGCCCCCGCCCTGCGTGCGTGCGATGACCGCGCCCTCGCCGATGACGGCGATGCCGGCGGGTTCGCGCAACGGCAGGATGCCCGCATTCTTCAGGAGCACGGTTCCGGCCACCGCTGTATCGCGGGCGATCGACAGAAGGTGGGAGTCGGGCAGCGGGGCGGGCCGGTCGCGCACCGGTGACGCGGCGAGCGCCCCCACCCGGGAGGCGAGTCGCAGCAGACGCAGGATCTTGCGGTCGATCGCGCTCTCATCGACCTCGCCGTTGCGCACCGCGGTCACGAGAGCGTCGCTCCACGCGCTCCGCGGGCCGGGCATGGCGAGATCCTGTGGCATCCGCGCGCTCTGAACGGATCGAACGGCGGTCCAGTCGCTGACGACCACCCCGTCGAAGCCCCACTCCGCGATGAGCGGTGTCTCCAGCAGCGGATTCTCCGACGCAGTGACGCCGTTGATGGCGTTATAGGCGCTCATCACGAGCCAGGAGCGCCCTTCGACGATCGGGGTTTCGAAGGCCCGCAGATACACCTCCCGCAGCGTTCGGTCGTCGATGCGGACATCGACCGTGAAACGGTCGGTCTCCGAGTCGTTGGCGACATAGTGCTTGACCGTCGCGCCGACGCCGAACGACTGCACGCCCTTGACATATTCGCTCGCCAACTCCGCAGTCAAGAACGGATCCTCGCTGAACGCCTCAAAATGGCGACCGCCGTAAGGAGTGCGTTGAATGTTGATCGTGGGTCCCAGCACCACGTCGACGGACTTGCGGACCGCTTCGCTGCCGAGCGCCTCGCCGTAGTGGCGCATGATGCCGCGATCCCATGAAGCGGCGGCGGCCGTCGGGGAGGGGAGGTTCAGCGAGGGTGACCGCTCATCCCAGGTGTCGCCGCGGACTCCGGCGGGCCCGTCCGACAGCACGATCGAACGGAGGCCGATCTTCGTTAGCGGCCATGTCGACCAGGAGTCGCGCCCGGTCAGGAGCAGTACCTTCTCTTCCAGACTGAGTCGTTCGGCCAGCGCGCGGAGCTCATCGTCGTGGTATGCGTCCATCAGCCCTTGATCGCTCCCGATGTCATGCCCGCGACGATCTGACGGTTGAAGAAGATGTACATCACAAGGGGTGGGATCGTGATGAGCAGGATGTCGGTGAACAGCAGGTTCCAGGTCGTCTGGAATTGGCTCTGGAAGTTGAACAGAGTCAGCTGTACCGTCGCGTTCTCCTCGCCGGGCAGGAAGTACAGCGGGTTCGCGAAGTCGTTGAAGACCGCGACAGACTGCACGACGATCGCCGTGACGATGACGCTCCGCAGCAGCGGGAACCCGATTCGGAAGAACAGACGGAGAGGCCCCGCTCCGTCGATGGCGGCGGCCTCGTCGAGTTCTCGGGGGATGTTCGACACGAACGCACGGAACAGCAGGACGCAGAACGACATGCCGTACGCGACCTCTATGAGCGCGAGCCCGAAGATCGTGTTGAAGATGCCGAGGGATTGCATGACCCAGGCGGTGGGCACGATCGCCGGCGGCACGATCAGGCCGGCCAGGATGAAGAAGGTGATGAGCGGGTTCCATCGTGAGGAACGCCGCGCCAGCACCCAGCCGATCATCGCCGAGAGCACGACCATGATCGTCACCGAGAGCACGGTGAGGATGGTGCTGTTGACGAAGGCGGTGATCAGCATGTAGTCGCGCGTCTGGAAGACGCTGACGATGTTCTGCCAGAGGACGAAGTCGATCGGCCAGTTGAATTCCAGGCTCGCTGAATCCGGGCCCGTCTTGAACGACTGCATGACGATGAACGCGAAGGGCACAAGGAAGACGGCGGCCGAGACGAGGATCGCGACCACCCCGGTGACATGGCGCGTGACGGTGCGGCTCACAGCTCGGTCTGCTTCCGGTTGAGCCACCAGAACAGCGGCAGGATGATGGCACTGACGACGACGAACAGCACGACGTTGCCCGCCGTGGACAGTCCGAAGAAGCCGTACGCGTACTGCTTGTAGATGACGGATGCCAGAACGTCGCTGGCAAATCCTGGGCCACCGCCGGTCATCACCCAGATCAGCTGGAACTCGCGGAGCCCGCCAATGAGCGACAGGATGACGACGGTCGTCGTCGCCGGCCGCACAAGCGGTAGCGTGATGTTCCAGAAGCGATGCCATCCGCTCGCACCGTCGACCTTGGCCGCCTCGTAGTACTCCTGCGGGATCGCGACGAGCCCGGCCATATAGATGAGCGCAGCCAGGCCGACACCGCGCCACACATCGACCCCGATGATGGAATAGAGCGCGAGGTTCGGGTCGGTCAGCCACCCCGGCCCGTCGATCCCGAAAACCGCGAGGGTCTGATTGATCACGCCGTCGAACGGGTCGAGCAGCGCCTGGAAGGTGATGCCCACGCCGACCGTGCTCACCAGCACCGGGAAGAAGACGACCGCGCGCAGGTAGCCGCGCGCCCAGATTTCGGATGTGAGGAGGACGCCGATGAGCAGGCCCAGCACGACCTTCAGCCCGGCCGTGAGCGCCCCGAAGATGAGCGTATTGGTGAACCCCTTGCTCAGCTGGGGGTCGGTGAAGAAGGTGACGAAGTTGTCGAAGCCGATGAACTCGACGTCGAACAGCGTCCATCGGGTGAACGCATAGTAGAACGACGCGAACGTGGGCACGATGAACAGCACGATGAAGATCGCGGCACCCGGAAGCAGGAACCAGAGGGGATACATCCGGTGCGCATACTTGCGGCGCGGCGGGCGCCGGCCGGGCGCTGTGACCAACGTCTCCGTCGTGTCGGGGGGTGCGAGAGTCGCCATGTGAGACCTTCGGTGTTGCGAGGGCCGCCAGCGCACTGGCGACCCTCACGGCGGACGGTGCGGATCCTTACCAGCCGGGCAGGCCCAGCTGCTGCGCCTGCTTCGCGGCATCCGCGTCGTAGAGCTCGGCGCCGCTCTGGCCGTCACGGACACCCGAGCCGACCTCGACGTTGATCTGCATCAGGTTCGGCCCCTTGACCGGCGAGAGGAATTCGAGCGCGGGCGCGACGTGGCCGGATTCGAAGTACGGGGCCCAGTCAGCGACGATGCGCGGGGCCTCGTCCGGTACCGTGCAGCCCTCGACGAGGTACTGGCCTGTCGCGCCGAGCGCCTCGGTGACCGCGTCGCAGCCCGCGGGGCTGGCGACGAAGGCCATGAACTCCTTCACCGCGCCGGGGTGCTCGGTGTTCGCCGGAGCGTAGAGCGCCGGCGGCATCCAGACCGTCATGCCGGCCTCTTCGGCGTTGTCTCCGGGTATACCGAAGAAGCCCACGTCATCGAGGTTCTCAGGCCAGTTCGTCGCGATCGTCGCCTGCGCAAAGCCGAGCATCGGGTAATGACCGGCCGCGCCCGTCGTGACGGCCTCGAGCCCGTCGTTGAGCAGCGCCGAGGCGAAGTCCTCGTTGAGGTAGCCGCCGTCGTAGATGTCCTGCAGCTTGGTGAAGCCCTGTACCGCGACCGGGTCATCGGCGAAGTTGACCTCGTTCGCCGTGTACTGGGCGGCCCAGTCGTTGTCACTGGCCCACACGTTGTAGAAGTCCGCGAGCGTGATGATCTGCGCCGTCCACGCATCGCCGAACGTCAGCTCGACGCCGGTGTAGCCGGCATCCCGGATCGCGTCGGAGTTCGCGAGGAACTCGTCCCAGGTCTTCGGGACGTCCAGGCCCAGCTCATCGTAGATCGGAATGCTGTAGAAGATGCCGCCACCGCCGGCGGTCTGCACGGGCACGCCGAACACGCCGTCCTCGGTCGACACGGCTGAGATCCAGGCGTCATCCAGGTTCGAGACGAAGTCCTCGGCCGCGATGTCGAGCATGGTCTGGTCAGGGTTCAGTGCCTGCAGCAGCGAGCCGCTGTTGTACCAGAACATATCGGGCATCTCGCCGGTGGCCAGACGCGTCTTCATCAGGTTGTCGAGCTGGGCCGAATCGCTGGGGCCGGAGGCATCGACTTTGATGACGATGTCGGGGTTCTTCGCGTTGAACGCCTCAGCGAGTGCCTCTGCGGTGGCGATATTGGTCTCGACTCCGGATCCCTGGAACCAGGTCAGTTCGACTGGCCCGTCCGGATCGTTGTCTCCACCTCCACCGGCACAGCCGGTGAGGAGCACGGACACGGCCGCCGCGCTGGCTGCAGCCAGCATCAGCGAGCGTCGGGTGGTTGCTGACATCACTTACCTCTCTGTAAGACCGCCTTGGTGCGACGGATTTCATCGACTCTGTGCAAAACGAGTCAACGATGGGCTTTCGCGTAATGCTAGAGCCGGTCACACTGCCGCGTCAATGTCCGCGTCCCTCGCACGGACACTGATACGCCTTTGTGATCAATGCGTCGACGCACGGCCCGCGCCGCCCGCACACGATCCTCCCAGCGCGGTAGCATTGCGGACTATGGCGGCACGAGGCCCGTACGCGAAGGGACTCGCGAAGCGCGAGGAGATCCTCGCGGTGGCACTGGAACACTTCGCTCGCAAAGGGTACGACCGTGCGTCTGTGCGGGAGATCGCGCGCGAATCGGGGCTGAGCCAGGCCGGTCTGCTGCATCACTTCAGCAGCAAGGAGGAACTCTTCCTGGAGGTCCTTCGCCGGAGGGACGATCGTGACGGTGATCCGGTCCACCACCGCCACGTGCACTCGATCGATCACCTGATCCAGGCGGTCGAGCACAATGTGACCGAACCCGGTCTCGTTCGGCTGTTCGTCTCGATGTCTGCCGAGAGCGTCGATGAATCCAGTGCCACCAGATCGTTCTTCGAGTCGCGCTACGACTGGCTCCGCGGTGAGCTGAGATCCGACATCGAGCAGCGCCAGTCCCGCGGTGAGGTGTCGCGCGAACTCGACCCCGAAGATCTGGCGTCGCTGATGGTCGCCGCCGCCGACGGGCTTCAGCTGCAGTGGCTGCTCCAGCCGGACAAGGTCGACATGCCCCGTCGCCTCAGCGCCCTGTGGCAACTGATCTCGAGCATTCCGTGACCCGCCGGGATTCAGCGAATCGGTGACTCAGCGGCGGTCTTGCCGGGGTCGCGCTCGATGACGTCGCCGAGCGCGTCATCGATGCGCAGCATGAGCTCCGGAGGTATCACGACGCCCGACGCCGCAGCATTCTCTCGCACCTGCTCGGGACGCGACGCGCCGATGATGGCGGAAGCGACGTTGTGGTTCTGCAGCACCCACGCGACCGCCAACTGCGCCATCGAGACCGAGAGCTCGTCCGCGATCGGCCGCAGCCGCTGCACGCGATCGAGGACGTCGTCGCGCATGAACCGCCCGATCATGTCCGCGCCGCCGTTGCCGTCCGTGGCGCGGCTCCCGGTCGGCGGCGTGTGGCCACGACGGTACTTGCCGGTCAGCACGCCCTGTGCCACCGGCGACCACACGATCTGCGAGATGCCCAGCTTCTGCGACGTCGGCACGACTTCGGGCTCGATGATGCGCCACAACGCGGAGTACTGAGGCTGATTCGAGACGAAAGGGATGCGCAGTTCGCGGGCGAGCGAGGCACCCGCACTGAGCTGAGCCGCCGTCCACTCGCTGACCCCGATGTAGAGCGCTTTGCCGGACCGCACGATGTCCGAGAAGGCCACCATCGTCTCTTCCAGCGGCGTGGCGTTGTCCCACCGGTGCGCCTGATAGAGGTCGACGTAGTCCGTTCCCAGCCGTCTCAGGGACCCGTCGATCGATTCCATGATGTGCTTGCGGGAGAGGCCAGTGTCGTTGGGGCCGCCCGGACCCACCGGATAATAGACCTTCGTGAAGATCTCCAGCGACTCGCGTCGCTGACCTTTGAGCGCATTACCCAGCACGGTCTCGGCTGCGGTGTCGGCATACATGTCGGCGGTGTCGAATGTCGTGATGCCGACGTCCAGCGCGGCCTGCACACAGGCTCGGGCCGCATCGTTCTCGACCTGAGATCCGTGCGTGAGCCAGTTGCCGTAGGTGATCTCCGAGATCTGGATGCCGGATGCGCCGAGATACCGGGATCTCATCTCACGCCCTCTCGTCGGCGACGACCGCGGTGAAGCGATGCTCGCCCCCGATCACATCGAGTTCGCGTCCGTCCGGCAGCACGATCACCGCCGGTACATTGACTGGCAGGTCAACCTCGAGTTGGAACTCGCCGTCGTCGAGCCGCCAGGACGACCTGATCGGGCCGTGCACGCTGTCGTACGAGGTATCGGCCCAGGTGATACCGGGGCCGGGCTGCGGGTGGATGCGGACCTTCGAGTATCCGGGGGCGGCGGGGCGGATGCCCCCGACGACCTGGTAGATCCAGTCTGCGACCGCTCCCAGAGCGTAATGGTTGAAGCTCGTCATTTCGCCGGCATTGATCGACCCATCGGGAAGCATAGAGTCCCAGCGCTCCCAGATCGTGGTGGCGCCCATCGTCACCGGATAGAGCCACGATGGGCACTCGCGTTCCAGCAGCAGCCGATACGCGTCATCGATGTGGCCGGTCTCCGACAGCGCCCACGTGACGAACGGGGTCCCAGCGAACCCCGTGGTGACCCGGTAGCGCGCTTTCCTCACCAGATCCGCGAGACGAGTGCCGGCGCGCCGCCGGTGATCGCCGTCGAGCACGCCGAAGGCGATCGCCAGTGCGTACACCGTGACGCAGTCCGACGTGATCCGGCCGGCCTCGTCGACGTACTGCGACACGAAGGCGCTCCGCGTCCGCGCCGCGAGGCCATCCCACCGCGCAGCGTCGTCGGTCTTGCCCAGAATCCGGGCGGCTTCCGCAATGAACGACGCCGAGCGGTAGAGGCACGCAGTGGCGACGACTGCGGGATCGGCTTTCGCCGCACCAGGATCATCGGGCGGAGCATCGGGGTCGAGCCAGTCGCCGAGCTGCTGCCCGAGTTCCCAGACCCCACGGGGGGAAATGTCCTGCTCGATGGATTCCAGGTGGAGCACCATGCCCGGGTAGTAGTCGGCCAGACGCGCGACATCGCCGTACGCCTGCCACAACGCCTGCGGCACCCACACCGCGGCATCGCCCCAGACAGCGGTCGCGCGGTGCCAGGGCAGAGAGAACCCATCGGGGAAGTTCGCGTACTTGAGCACGTCGGGGACGATGAGGGGAACGAAGCCGCCCGGCGCGTTCTCCGTCTCGACCCGCAGGTCGCGCAACCAGCCATCGAGGAAGTCGGCGATGTCGAACTGGAACGCCGCCGACGCCGCGTAGGCGGCGAGATCGCCGGTCCAGCCCAAGCGCTCGTCGCGTTGCGGACAGTCGGTGGGAACGCTGAGGAAGTTGCCCTTCTGCCCCCAGACCGAGTTCTTCACGAGCTGATCGACGAGCGGCTCGGAGCAGGAGAAGTAGCCGGTGCGGCGCATCTCGGAGTGCACCACGACCGCCTCCAGGTCGTCGAGGGAGAGTTCCCCTGGCCACCCATCCACCTCGATGTAGCGGAACCCGTGGAATGTGAGTGTGGGCTCGAACCGGTCCGCATCGCCGGACAGTACGAACACATCCGTGGCTGCCGCGCCCCGCAGCGGCCGGGTGCCCAGCTCGCCGTCCTCGAGCACCTCGGCATGGCGGATGCGGATCTCGTGTCCGCGCGGGCCGGTGACGTGGAATCGAACCCAGCCGACGAGGTTCTGGCCGAAGTCAACGAGCGTGCGTCCCGAGGGCGAGCTCCAGATCTTCGCCGGCGCCACGACCTCGTTTCGGACGATGTCGGGCGTGCTCTGCGCCACGAGCGTCGAGCGGTCGACGTCCACCACTTCCACCTGGAGGGGGCGGGGCCGGTCTCGGGCGTCGATGATCTCGCCGTCGTAGAGCGAGTTGCCGATGATCCCGGTGGTCTCGGCTTCCCAGCCGGCCGATGTCGACAGCTGCTGACTCGTGCCGTCGCCGAACGATACCTCGACTGTCGCGGCGACGCAGATCTCATCGCCGTAATTCGCCTCCGCGGACGCGAATCCGAGATCGCCGCGATACCAGCCATTGCCCAGCACGAGCTCAAGGACGAGGTCACCGTGTCCTCCCGTGACCAGCTCGGAGATGTCGTAGGTCTGGTAGGCCAAGCGCCATTCATAGGCCGTCCAACCCGGGTTGAGGACCGACTGCGAGACCGGCGCTCCATCGATGAATGCTTCGTAGACGCCGTGGGCCGTGGCAGTGAGCACCGCGCGTCGGATCTCGGAACGGGGTTGGTTCAGCGGCGCGGTCAGTCGGAAGCGTGGTGCGATGCCGCGATCGGCGACGGCGCGGATGAACTGGGCGTCCTGCAGCGGATGCGCGTGTGTTGTGGTCACGCTTCAGGATTACCATTCATTGACTGGGATTTGCAAGTCCGATTCACTTTCCCTCCCGCGTGCAATCGGCCGCCACGCGTGCCAGCTCCACGGCACGGAAGTCCGCTCCGCCCGGATGCTGACGTGGCCAGGGGATGTAGGCGAAAGCGATGTCGCGAGCGGGGTCTGCGAACGCCAGCGCGCCGGCGGCACCATCGTGACCGAAGGCGCCGAGACTTCCATATGGCATCCTCGGCTGCGGTAGCAGGAATACCGCTCCGAAGCAGTTGGGGAAATCGAGTACCCGGTCGTGCCCCCACGCTCGTTGTGTCGCCATCGCACGGAAGGTCGCTGCGGAGGCGATGGGCGCAGCCGACGACGGCAGCGCGTCGGCGAATAACCGCGCGAGGCCCCGGGCAGATCCGACTCCGCCGATCGCGGCGGGGCCGGCGCGGCGGACCCGTGGGTTGTTGGTGCTGGTGCCCCATCGGCTGAGGTCCTCCGGAGCATCGACATTGCCGAAGACGGTTGCCGCCAGCCCATCCATCGGTGGTCGGCCGGCCAGCTCGGTCTCCTGTTCGGGGGTCAGCACCGGCGGCGCGAGCGGAACATACCGGGCATCCTCGGACTCGGGCAGCCCAAGGAAGAAGTCCGCTGCGCGCGGGCCGCGCACCTCCTCTTCATACCGCTCCTGGAGGCTCCTGCCGGAAATGCGACGCACGAGTTCTTCCATCAGAATCCCGATCGTGAGCGCGTGGTAGCCGAACGCGGAGCCGGGGATCCAGAGCGGGGCTTGTGCAGCGAGGCGCGCAGCGCCCGCCGACGAAGATTCGAGGACTTCGTCGACCGAGAACGTGCTTCCAGCCAGCGCGGGAAGGCCAGCGCGGTGGGAGAGGAGGTCCCCGACGGAGATCCGACCCTTCCCCGCCGCCGCGAACGCGGGCCAGTAGTGCGCCACCTCGCGGTCGAGCTCGAGCTCGCCACGGTCGATGAGCTTGGCAATCACCAGCGCGGCCACGCCCTTCGTCACCGAGAGACTCCCGTCAGGGACTCTCGGCTCAGCGCCGACCCGACTGCAAGGTCCACAACCAGGCGGCCGCGGTGGTGGATGGCGAGCTGTGCGCTGAACCCGGGCTCCGCATCGACGTACTCGCGGAGCTTGTGGCGCACCGGTTCGAACAATTGATCGCTGTCGCCGTGTAAGTCGGTCATGTGGTCTCCTTCGCAGTCGCGTGGTGTCGCGCAACGGAGTCGCGCAACAGAGCAGAGAGCAGGTCGGCTGCCCCCGAGGCGTTTTCGATGACGGACAGATGTGCGCCCGGCAGTTCCTCATATCGGAACGTGCTGCTATCCGCAGCGAATGCGCGCATGTTGCTCGCCGACACGGCGCGGTCGGCGGTTCCGCCGACGGCCAGACCGCGCGTCGTAACCGGACGCGCGAGGTGTCGGCCGTCGTACTCGGCGAGTGCGCGGCAGCACGCGAGGTGACTGGACAGATCGACGTCGGCGAGGTCGTGCAGAGTGTCGGCGACGACATCCGCACCCGCCCCCTCGGCGAATACAACGGTGAACCAGCCGCGGCGCGTGCCCGCGGGATCGAAGGCAGGGGTGCCGTGACGAGTCGCGGCCGCGACGATGGCGGCCCAGCCTTCCGGCGAGCCGAAGAGGAGTGCGCTGTTGAACAGTGCGACACCCGTGATCATCAATTCCGGCCGCACCGCGGCTTCCAATGCGATGGCGCCGCCCGTGGATGCGCCTGCGATCACGACACGTCCGGTACATCGCGTCGATTCGATCTGCTGTGCGATTTCTGTGGCGAGGCTGCCGATGTCGACTTCCGCTAGCGCGGGCGCGCCGCCATGCCCGGGGAGGTCAAAGAGCAGCATTTCAGCCCCGAGACGGGGCGGGATCAGCTGCACGACGGACCCCCACATGCGCGTTGTCGTTCCGTGTGAAGGCAGTAAAGCGAGGGTCGCGCGCGGTTGTCGAGCAGGCAGATACGTCGTCAATCTCAACGCTTCGCGTTCTCTTCGCCTCGTCGCGGTTGGGTGATCTCAACAGAACCGAGCGGGATAACAGTCAATGAATGGTAAGGCATGCGCGAGTGGCGCACGTGCGCAGAATGGTAAGACTCTCACGTCGGTGGTCAAGCCTTGAGCGGGCCATTGCGAGACGGTGGCGATGCCGGAGACGGCAGAACCAATAAAGAAAGTTGGGATTCTGATGGGACACGCAATGAAGCAAGTCCGAAGCACCACACTGGGGTGACGCAGTAATCCGGCCGAGGAAGGTGTTCGTCTTGGACGCGCCGACGGCGGTCGGGCAGCCGCGTCACCGAAAGGGACCAGATACGCCTCGATCTGCACGTCGACCGCCGCGATATCGGCGTCGATCTGATCGATCCGACCCAGCATCCTGCGATAGCAGGAACCGGTGATGCTCGTCGAAGTGACCGGTGAACGCTTCCTCCAGCTGGGGGATCTTCTTCCGCATCGCAGTACGCGCCATCTGCGCGAGCACTGTCGGATCTTGCTCCCCGGCGATCAGCGCCGCCATCATCGCCCGCCCGGAGGCACCGAAGATATCGGAGGCGACCACCGACGGCTTGATGCACGCGTCTTCGAGGACCTTCTCCACCCGGTCCTTCTCCGCGCCCCGCGAGCCGACCACAAGCTGGGCCGGAGCATCTGCCGTTCAGCGACCTTGCAGAGCCAGGCCGCGTTCAGCACGTCCGTCTTCGGCCTGCCCGGTAGATGTGCGACGTCCTTCGCGTTCACCAGCCTCGGCTCCAGCACGTGCGCTTCGAGCAGGTAGAACGGCGGCCGCCAGTAGTCGCTGGTCGCTGCCATCACTACCCGTTCGACACCCAGTTCCACCAGCAGGTTCGCCAATTCGGTCAACGACCGAGTCATCGTCGAATGCGTTGTCACCTCCTGCACCCGCCGCTTGCCTCCCGGCGGTGCCGGCAACCGGACACAGCACACCACCTCCGCCTTGCCGATATCCGGCGCCGCGACCCGCTCGATGATCTGCTCGTCGTCCTCTGTCTGGGTGAACATCACCGACACTCCCTTCCGAACCGGCATTGCCAACGGCGTGGCCGCCCGGGCGAACCACCAGGACGAGACAGCGAATCTAGTTCTCGTGCTCAACCGTCAACGACGGCCCGCGACAATGAAAAGTTGCTGTGTCTGCTGGTCGCGCAGCATCTTCTCGGGATCGCGTCCGGCCGGAAGTGGATCCGGTGCGCCAGAGCGCATCTGCGGGGCATGTTCCCGAACATCTCCAAGCAGTCCGGATGGGGCAAACGCGTCCGCCAGTCCACCGGGCTGCTGTCCGCGGGTGATCACCGAGCTGGCCCGTGACACGCCGTCGTGGGGCGAGGTGACCCGGCTGATCGACTCGACCCCGCTGCCCTGCGCCGAGTCGCGGGAGACGGTGAGACGCTCCGACCTGGCCGGCCACGCCGGCGAGCGCTGGGTCGAAGACCGCGGGAGGGTGTATCGGGTTAAATGGCATCCGTGAGTGACGATGAGGCGAGTTCAGGCGATCGAGGGCCGCAGACCCACAGGACGATCGATCGTGTGACGAAGATCCTGGAGGAGGTCGTCTACAACCCGGGAATGACCTTCGCTGAAGTGGCGAAAGCTCTCGACGCGCCGCGAAGTTCCGTGCACGGGTTCATTCGCGGACTCCTCGCCAGGGGCTGGCTGTTCGAGGACAATCATCGCTTCTACCTCGGGCCTGCCGTCTACGGCCTGACGCTCGCCAGCGGACACATCCGGGCCGGCCTTGTGACCGAGGGAGATTTGGCCGAACTGCATGATTCGACGGGGCTGACGGTCTTCCTCGGTGTCCAGGCAGGGGAGCATCTGATCTACGTCGCGGAGGCCGGATCCGACACGCTCGTCGGATACGCCGCACGGACCGATATCCGCCGCACTCTCCTCGAAACGGCGGGTGGTAAGGCGCTGCTCGTGGCTCTCCCGGAGTCGCAGCGCAATGCGTACCTGCGACGCAGGCCACCCGAGGATGCGGCGCTCGTCGACCAGTTCCTGTCCGAGTCCGTCTCGATCAGGGAGTCGAGGATCGCCCGCAACTCGCTGCATCAGGGCTCACGATTCGCCCTCGCGACTGTGCTGTCCAACACCGCGGGCGAGGCGGTAGCCGAAGTCACGCTCGTGGGAGAGAGCTCCGACATGTTGCCGCGCGAGGAGGAACTGAGTCAGACGCTGCTTCGGTTCGTCGACGGGTGGCGGCAGCGCAAGGGTTACAGCGCTCGTGAGGCTGTCTGACCGGACGCCATCAGGTGCGGTCGAAGACAGCTGCGAGGTCGGCAGGGTCGACCTGCAGGGGCGGTACACCGGCTCGTTCCTGCTGCAGCTGCAGGAACGCCTGGCTGTCGCGGCCACCCCAGCCTCGATCCATGGCCTCGGTCATCTCGTCGTAGATGATGTCGCACAGCGCCGTGGGAACTTCGAACTCACGCGCGAGGCGAACCGCGAGTCCGGCGTCCTTATATGCCAAGCGAAGCTGGAAGCTGGGGGTGTCGAGATCTCCGGACAGAACCCGGTTGCCGAATTTGTCGAAACTGCGAGCGCGCCCGGCTGCTCCGGAGCGGATTGCCTCGAAGAGTGCGAGCGGCTCGAGGCCCGCCTTCACGCCCACTGTCATCATTTCGCCCAGCACCGCCGAGATGCCGAGGCTTGTCATGTTGTGCACGAGCTTCGCGATCGTACCCGCACCGATGGGGCCGATGTAGGCCGGTTTGTCGGCGATCGCCTGGAGAAGTTCGAGGTGTCGATCGAACGCAACTCGATCGCCACCCACCCAGATCGCCAGCCGGCCGGTGGCGGCGCCGTTCGGTCCGCCGCTCACCGGTGCGTCCAAGAAGGCGACTTCTCGCTCGGCGAGTCGCGCTGCGAGGGAGCGGACAGTATCGACCGAGTTGGTCGACAGATCGAACCACGCCGTCCCCTCGCCCAGACCCGACTCAAGGCTCGCGGCGACATCCTCGACGTCGGCCGGGGTGGGGAGGGACGTGAAGACGACTTCGACGCTGCGGGCCAGCTCTTCCGCGGTGGCCGCCCAGGAGGCGCCGTGTGCGAGCAGTTCAGTCGCAGCGTGCGGAGCGATATCGGTGACGACGAGCTCGTGCCCCGCGGCGAGCAGATTCGCCGCCATTCCCCGGCCCATCTGGCCGAGCCCGATGAATCCAACCCTCACGGTTCTCCTGTCCGGAGTCGGTTTGACTCCTCTTCCGCGTTGACTGTACCGTGCCAATGTTCTCGATGAGGAACAATGATTCGATATTACGAACACACGATCGGGGAGAATTGCCTCATGACCGAGTCGAGCATTTACGTCAACCGAACCTCGGTGGGGGTGCCTTCGGATCCCGTCAGTGGCACATTCACGGGCGAGGCGTGGCGCGACGTCATCGTGCCCCGACGCGACGGCATCAACGTCGCGGACGTCTTCTTCACGCCGTGCGCGCGCACCGACTGGCACACGCACGAGGGTGGCCAGCTGCTCATCGTCCGCTCGGGCGAGGGGTACATCGGAGATGAGCACGGCGCACACCGCGTCGCGGCGGGGGACACCGTCTGGACACCTCCCGGCATCCGGCATTGGCACGGGGCCGCGCCCGATCGCACCTTCCTCCATACCGCGGTCTCGATCCGTGGCGTGGAATGGTCGGATCCGGTCACGGACGGCGAGTACGCACGGTGGACGGCCCCCGATGGCAACTGAACCCCCATTCGTCCTGCTCCACGGCGGCCGTCACGGCGGATGGTGCTGGAAGCGTGTCGCACCGCGGCTGCGGGCGGCCGGGCACGAGGTCTTCACCCCGACACTGACCGGCCTGGGGGAGCGAAGGCACCTGCTCAGCCCTGCCATCGACCTCGAGGTGCACGTCGCCGACCTGCTCGGCGTCTTCGAAGCAGAAGAACTCGACGACGTCGTCCTTGTCGCCCACAGCTACGGTGGCGTGGTGGCGTCCCGCGCGCTGCAGTCGCTGCGGGAACGGGTCCGCAGTTTCGTCCTGCTCGACGCGCACATGCCCGCCGAGGGGCAGGCGGTGTTCGACCTGGTCAATCCCGACAAGGTGCAGCGCATGAAGCAGCTCATCGCGACCGAGGGCGATGGCTGGTACGTGCCGGTCATGGATGCGAAGTGGTGGGGGCTCACGGATGAGGAAGACATCCGATGGGTCAATTCGAGGGTCACGCCTCAGCCTGCACGCACATACACAGACCCCGTCGGACGGACGGACTATGCACGGACGCATCCCTACACGTTCATCGAATGCAGCGACTCCGCACTCTCCGGCAGCGAACGCGAGTGGCAGCGACAGCGCGCAACGAAATCACCCGATGGCATCCGTCACCTGATGATCGACGGATGCCACGACGTCATGGTCACCGAGCCGCAGGCGCTTGCGGAGATGCTCCTGTCGGTGACCGATGCACCGACCGGTCGAGTGCACCCCGGCTAAAACCTAGTGCTCACTCGATATTGGTGCTAGCGTCTTCCACCAGGCGACCGAAGGGGTTCGCCGAGTGAGGAGAACAGGGATGTTCCGATTCAGAACCGCGGCCGCGGTCACCGTGATCGCGACGCTGGTCATCACAGGATTCGTGGGTTCCAGCGCCAGTGCCGCCCCGCCGTGGTGGCATCCGGGCGAGGCCGGGGGCAATGACGTGAAGGTGAAAGTCTCAACGGGCTCGCTGCGCGGCTCCACCGAAGACGGCGTGACCAGTTTCAAGGGTATTCCCTACGCCGCCCCGCCGACTGGCGCCAACCGGTGGCGGCCGCCACAGCCGGCGAAGTCGTGGAAGGGTGAGCGCGACGCCACCGCGTTCGGCCCGGACTGCATGCAGGCGAGCTTCGGTCCGCCTGGAGACACCCCGCCCTCGGAGGACTGCCTGTTCGCCAACGTCTGGCGCCCGGCGGGCGCCAAGAAGGGCGACAAGTTGCCCGTCATGGTCTGGATCCACGGTGGCGCATTCGTCTTCGGCAGCGGATCGCAGCCGACATTCTCAGGCGAGGCGTTCGCCCGGCAGGACGTCATCCTGGTGACCCTCAACTATCGACTCGGACGGTTCGGATTCTTCGCCTTCCCGGCCCTCAGCAAGGAGCGTCGCGGCGAGCCGAAGGGCAACTATGCCTACATGGACCAGATCGCGGGGCTCGAGTGGGTCAAGCGCAACATCTCGAAGTTCGGCGGCGACCGGAACAATGTCACGATCTTCGGGGAGTCGGCCGGGGGCGTCTCGGTCAACGCACTGCTGACTTCTCGCTCAGCGCACGGCCTCTTCGACAAGGCGATTTCCGAATCGGGGGGCGGTCGTGACGGCACCCTCACCGGCCGTCCGATCGCCGATGACAACACCGATCCGCAGTTCCCGGTTTCGGCCGAGACCATCGGCGTCAACTTCGCCCAACGGCATGGGATCGAGGGCGTCGATGCCGCCGCGCTGGCGCGCTTGCGGGCGCTGCCGGCCGAGCAGATCCTCGATAGTGGGGCCGAGACCGATGGCCCGGACGGCCCGCGGACCTATTCGGGGCCGATCGTCGACGGGCGCCTGGTCGCGCAGACGCCCGAGACCGTCTTCTCGGCGGCGAAGCAGAGTCGTGTCCCCGTGCTCATCGGTTCGAACAGCGCCGAACTGGGTGTCGAGTTCGTCCGCGCCGATTCGAAGGAAGACCTCTTCCGGCAGTTCGGCGATGCCAGAGACGAGGCGATCGCCGCGTATGACCCCGACGGGACCACCGATTTCGCCACTCTGATGACGATGGTCATCACCGACGAGGTCTGGGCGGAGCCCGCCCGGTTCATCGCCGATGCCGTCGTCGCCAGGCGCAAACCGGCGTATGTCTATCGGTTCTCCTATGTCGCCGAATCCATGCGGGCTCAATACACGCAGGGAGCACCGCACGCGTCTGAACTCGAGTTCGTCTTCGACACCCTCGAGGGGCGCTACGGCGACGCACTGACAGACACGGACCGCGGCGTCGCCAGCATGATGAACCGCTACTGGGCGAATTTCGCCAAGACGGGCGATCCGAACGGTCCGGGACTCCCGGAGTGGCCGCAGCACGATCCGTCCGCCAATCCGATTCTCGACTTCCGTCCCGATGGCACCGCGGTCGGCGGACCCGACCCCCACACCGCGCGGCTGAATGCCGTCGAGAAGGCCGACGACCTCGTGGTGCCTCGCTGATCCAGGGGCCCCGTCCCGCGCCGCCGAGCCCGGAGTTCGACAAGACTCCGGGCTCGGCGGTCGTCCTCAGTCGCCTGCGCGCGCGGCTGGTTGCGACGGGTCGGATGCCGCGGCGTCCCAATCTCCGTCGACGAACAGCGAGAACACCTGGCGCAGTTCGTCCGACATGTCGACGACGTCACGGTCAAGCAGCCACTGCACCTGCAGCCCGTCCATGAGCGCGATCACAGCGATGGCCGCGCGGCGCGGGTCGATGCCGGGGCGCAGCCGGCCGTCGGCGAGGAGGGCCAGGAACGCACGTTCCACCTTCTCGCGGGTGAAGTCGTAGCGGCGAGCGAAATATGCGTGGGCCGGATGATCGGGCGACGTCGCCTCGGCCGACAGGGTGGTGTAGAGCTCCACAACGCCCGGGATCGACGCGTTGTGCGCGGCAAGATCGACCAGGCTGCGGAGCACCTCCATGCCGTCGGGCGAGTCGACCGGTACCAATCCGCGGGCCTTCTCGTCGCGATGCTCGAGTACCGCTTCGAGCAGGGCTGTCTTGCTCCGGAAGTGGTGCAGCAGACCGGCCTCGCTCATGCCGACCCGCTGAGACACCTCGCGCAGGGATCCCGATCGAAAGCCGGACTCGGCGAAGACCTCGAGCGCGGCGTCGAGGATGGCAGCCCGCTTCTCAGCCGTCTTGGCATACGCTCCCCGCGGCTTGCGCGTGGGCTTCGCGGGGTTGGCACTGGTCGTCATGGGTTACCACCGTATACGGCCGGGCATCGTCGCCGACGACCGGATCCCTTCTCATTCAAGAACTTAGTCTCTGGTCGGAGTCCGAGGGCGAGTGGTGCATTCCTCAAAAACCTAGCGATCACTCGTATTTGGTGATAACTTTCTGAACAGAGGCGATCCGCAGGGGTATCGC
Source organism: Microbacterium invictum (assembly GCF_014197265.1). Lineage (NCBI taxonomy): Bacteria > Bacillati > Actinomycetota > Actinomycetes > Micrococcales > Microbacteriaceae > Microbacterium > Microbacterium invictum. Next base: position 3,323,232 of record NZ_JACIFH010000001.1, read on the forward strand.
CACCAGAAGGGACCAAGGATGTTCCGATTGAAGGCCACAGCAGCCGTCGCCGCCATCGCCGTCCTCGCGCTCACCGGTTGCTCGGGAGGCGGGGATGTGACACCCGACGAGGGGGACACCACTCGAGCCGAACAGTTGAGCCTCAGCTCATTCGTCGCTCCAACGAGTTTCGACATCGGCGAAGGCGCCGATTACGGAAACCGCAGCCCATTCTTCCAAGCCGTGTTCGACACGTTGCTCCAGAAGAACGGGGATGGCGAGATAGAGGCGTGGCTCGCCACGGAGTGGGAGTACAACGACGACGGCACTGTGCTCACGCTGACGCTGCGCGACGACGCCACCTTCACCGACGGTGAGCCCGTCAACGCGGAAGCCGTCGTAGCGAGCCTCGAGCGGTTCCGCGACGGCAGCGCACCGCAGGCGGCGACGCTCGCGGGCAAGGAGTTCGCCGCGGTCGATGACTTCACCGTCGAGATCACTCAGCCCGCGGCCGACCCGTCGCTGCTCAATCTGCTGTCGATCGCCCCCGGTCTCGTCCAGGCGCCGTCATCGTTCGACGATCCGGATTCGGCGACGAACCCCGTCGGCTCAGGGCCGTACATCTTCGACGCCGCCGCTTCGGTCATCGGCACCACCTACAACTTCACCGCCAATCCGGACTACTGGAATCCCGATGCGGTGAAGTACGAGAACCTCACCATCAGCGTGATCGAGGAATCGACAGCCACGCTCAACGCACTCAAGGCCGGTGAGGTGAACGGATCCAAGATCATCGACAACACCACCATCCCCGAGGTCGAGGCGTCGGGGTGGACGGTCCAGTCGAACGAACTCGACTTCCAGGGCATGCTCCTGTTCGACCGTGCCGGCACCATGTCCCCCGAGATCGGCAACGTGCAGGTCCGGCAGGCGATCAACAAGGCGTTCGACCGCGAGGCACTGCTCGAAGCGCTGCAGGCGGGCTACGGCACGACCACCGAGCAGGTCTTCCCTGTGACATCGGTCGGCTTCGACGAGGCGCTGGACAGCACCTACGGCTACGACCCCGAAGGGGCCCGAGAGCTTCTTGCCGAGGCCGGCTATCCCGAGGGCTTCACGCTGAACCTGATGACGACTCCGGCGTTCCAGACGACATTCGATCTCGTCGCCCAGCAGTTGGCCGATGTTGGCATCACCGTCAACTACACCGACCCCGGCACCGGCAACTACATCACGGAGATGCTTGCGCCGAGCTATCCGGCCGCGTTCATGGCCCTCGAACAGAATCCCGATTGGCAGCTGATCAACTTCATGATCTCGCCGGATGCCACCTACAACCCCTTCGGGTACTCCGACCCGCAGGTCGACGAGTACATGTCGACGATCCAGCTCGGAACCGAGGAGGAGGCGGAGCAGGCGACGAAGGACCTCAACGCCTACATCGTGGACGAGGCCTGGTTCGCCCCGTTCTTCCGGGTGCAGGCATCGTTCGCGGTCGACGAGAACACCAACCTCGAGTTCTGGCCGACCAACGCCTACCCTTCGATCTTCGGCTTCTCGCCGAAGAGCTGACCGACGCCGGTGGGCCCGTGCAGCGCGCTGCACGGGCCCACCCCGTTTCACAGGACTGAGAAATGCTCGCATTCATTCTCCGGCGCGTGCTCGCCGGTCTCGCGCTCATCGTGGTCATCTCCTTCCTTGCCTTCGTCCTGCTGTATCTCGCAGGCGGCGATATCGCTCGCCGCATCCTCGGCGAGAACGCGAGTGCCGAGTCGGTCGCGAGACGTCGCGAGGAACTGGGGCTCGACGCGCCACTGCTCACCCGGTATTGGGATTGGGTCATCTCCGCGCTCACCGGTGATTTCGGCCGCAGCTGGTTCAGCGGCGAGCTCGTGACGGCAAGCGTGACGAATCGGCTCGCGGTGACACTCTCGATCGTGATCGGCGCGACGATCATTTCGGCGCTGCTCTCCGTTGTGCTCGGCGTCTGGGCGGCTCGACGCGGCGGCGTGGTCGACGGTGCCATTCAGATCTTCTCCCTCGTAGGCTTCGCGATCCCGGGCTTTCTCATCGCACTGGGACTCGTGCTGGTGTTCGGCGTGAGCCTCGGCTGGTTCCGGGCCACCGGCTACACACCGGTGACGACCTCGGTGACAGGGTGGCTGTCATCGGTGACCCTGCCGATCATCGCGCTGTCGATCGGTGCCATCGCGAGCGTCGCGCAGCAGATCCGCGGTTCGGTCATCGACGCCATGTCCCGCGACTATGTGCGGACGCTCCGCTCGCGCGGCCTGCGCACCGACTCCGTCGTCTACCGGCACGTTCTGCGCAATGCGGCGGGTCCGGCCCTCGCCGTTCTGGCGGTGCAGTTCATCGGGCTCCTGGGTGGCGCCGTCATCGTCGAGCAGGTCTTCGCGATCCCGGGCATGGGTCAGCTCGCCGTCCGCGCGACCAGTCTCGGCGATCTGCCCGTCGTGCTGGGCGTCGTCATCGCGTTCGCGGTGATCGTCATCATCGTCAATCTCCTCATCGACATCGCCCAAGCTGCGCTGAACCCGAAGGTGCGACTCTCATGACCGCGGTAGACCTCCCGCCCATCGTCCCCGTGGCTCGCTCGCGCGTCGCCCTCGGGAGACGTGTCCTGCGCCGCCCGCTGGGTCTCGCGTCGGTGCTGTTTCTCGGCCTGGTCGTCGTCATCGCCGTCATCGGCCCCTGGATCGCCCCGCTGGACGCCAACTACGCCGACGTCCGCAATGTGCTGGCTCCGCCGAGCGCCGATCACCTGCTGGGCACGGACGGCAGCGGTCGCGACGTCTTCTCGCGCCTTCTGGTCGCCACGCAGACCACCGTTGCAGCGGCGCTGATCGCCGTGGTGGTGGCTGTCGTGCTCGGTGTGGTGAGCGGTCTGATCGCCGGTTACTACCAAGGCTGGTTCAACACCGTCGCCACCTGGGTCACCGAACTGAACATGGCGCTTCCCGGCATCGTCGTGCTGTTGGCCGCCCGAGTCGTCCTCGGCCCGTCGGTGTGGATCGCGATGCTCATCTTCGGTGTGCTGCTCGCGCCGGCGCTCTTCCGGCTCGTCTACGCGTCCGTGACTTCGGTGCGCGAGGAGCTGTACGTCGATGCCGCGCGGGTGTCCGGGTTGAGCGACGGCCGCATCATCGCCCGCCACGTGCTGTCGGTCGTCCGGGCACCGATCATCATCCAGGCGGCGATGATCGCCGGCATTGCTATCGCGGTGCAGTCGGGTCTGGAGTTCCTGGGCCTCGGAGACGTCATGGTGCCCACTTGGGGCTCGATGCTCAACGATGGCTTCGGCAACATGTACCGCGCGGCGATCCTGATGCTCTGGCCGTCGCTCGCCATCGCGTCGACATGTGTCGCGCTGACGCTGCTCGCCAATGTGATGCGCGACGAGATCGAGCGCACGATCACTGTTCGCCGGCGCCGTGGCCGAGCCGTCACGACCGTGACAGGCTCGGTCGCGGCCGTCACCACCTCCTTCTCGATGAGCGGCGGGGACGTCGTCGATGCGGATGAACCGCCCGTCCACGAACGGGACGAGGTCATCGTTCACCGTGACGACAAGCACTGCAAAGAACCGCTGACAGTGCTCGCGCTCCGCGAGGTCCGGGTCGGCTACGACCAGCCCGACCGGTCGCACATCGAGGTGGTCCGGGGGGTTTCGCTCGACATCCGCGCCGGGGAAGTGCACGGCCTGATCGGCGAGTCCGGGTCCGGGAAGACGCAGACCGCCTTCGCCGTTCTCGGCCTGCTGCCCCGTGGTGGTCGGGTGACGGGCGGGTCGATCCGCTACGAGGGGGTCGAATTGGCCGACGCGCCGGAGCGCGATTTCGCGCAGATCCGAGGAAAGCGCATCGGCTACATCCCGCAAGAGCCGATGAGCAACCTCGATCCGTCGTACACGCTCGGCAGTCAGCTCGTCGAGCCGCTGCGCAAGATCCTCGGTCTCTCCAAGAAAGAGGCCGTCGAGCGCGCGCTTGATCTGCTCGCACGTGTCGGCATCCCAAACCCGAGACGGACATTCGACGCCTACCCGTTCGAAGTCTCGGGCGGCATGGCCCAGCGGGTGTTGATCGCCGGAGCAGTCTCAACCGACCCGGATCTCATCATCGCCGACGAACCGACGACGGCGCTCGACGTCACCGTGCAGGCGGAGGTGCTGGATCTGCTGCGAGACCTGCAGTCGGAACGGAAGATGGCCATGCTGCTCGTCACGCACAACTTCGGTGTCGTGGCCGACCTGTGCGATCGCGTCACGGTCATGCAGAACGGTCGCTTCGTGGAGCAGGGCCCGGTGAGGGCGATCTTCCACCAAGCTCAGCACCCCTACACGCGTGCCCTGCTGGACGCGATTCTCGAGGACGGCGCTCCCCGGGAGTCGCTCGCGGCGAAGGGAGGCGCAGCATGACGGCGCCACTGCTCGATATTGCCGATCTCGTGGTCGAGTATCCAGGAAAGGGTTTCCGGGCAGAGCCGTTCCGCGCGCTCAACGGGGTATCGCTCGATATCGCGCCGGGCGAGACGGTGGGACTTGTCGGAGAGTCGGGCTCGGGGAAGACGACCCTCGGTCGCGCGGTGCTCGGCCTGGCGCCCGTCAAAGCGGGTGCGATCGTGTACGACGGCAAGGACATCACACAGCTGGGCCGCCGGCCGCGCAGGGCGCTGAGCTCGGAGATCCAGGTCGTGTTCCAGGACCCCTACTCGTCTCTCAACCCGTCGATGACGATCGAGCAGATTCTCACCGAGCCACTCACGGCGACGGGCAGCGCGGCCACGGCAGCCAGGGCGCGCGTGCGAGAGCTGCTCGACCAGGTCGGTCTGCCGGCCGATGCGCAGGGCCGCCTCCCTCGCGAGTTCTCCGGTGGCCAGCGGCAACGCGTCGCGATCGCTCGGGCGCTCGCGCTCAGCCCGCGTCTGATTGTGTGCGACGAGCCCGTTTCGGCGCTCGACCTCACGACGCAGGCCCGCGTGCTCGATCTTTTCATCGAGATTCAGAATCGCACTGGGGTCGCCTACCTGTTCGTGACGCACGACCTCGCCGTTGTCCGCCACGTCAGCCATCGGGTGGCCGTCATGTATCGCGGTGAGATCGTCGAGTCCGGGGATGGCGATCGAGTGACCTCAGAACCTTCGCATCCGTATACGCAACGCCTGTTCATGGCAGCGCCGGTGCCCGACCCCGACGAGCAGGAGGAGCGACGCCGGGCGCGGCGCGCTCTCCTCGACGCGGAACGGGCGGCCTCGCCGTCGTAGAACCTCGCACCCGACCCGCTGCCGGATACGGCATCTGCGATTCATGAACACGCCCCGACCGATGATAGGAACCCTGCGGTGACCGACTCCGTGAACCATCTGCGCCCGCTTCTGGCCGAACTCACCCTCGAGCAGAAGATCGCATTCGTCCAGGGCGCGGATTTCTGGACGACCACCCCGATCCCCGAGATCGGACTCCGGGCGATGACGCTGTCCGATGGCCCGGCCGGGGTGCGCGGTCCGAAGTGGGACGAGCGCGAACCCTCGCTGAACATGCCGTCCGGCTCGGCGCTGGCGGCATCGTGGGACATCGAGCTCGCTTTCCGGTACGGCGCGGCCGCGGCATCCGAAGCACGTCGCAAGGGCGTGGACGTAGTCCTGGGACCGACGATCAACCTACAGCGGAGCCCGCTCGGGGGGCGCCACTTCGAATGTCTGAGCGAAGACCCCGAGCTCAGTGCCGCGCTCGCCGCCGCTTACGTGCGCGGGCTGCAGGGAAGCGGCGTGGCAGCGACCCCGAAGCACTATGTCGCCAACGACTCCGAAACCGATCGGTTCACCGTCGACGTCCGCATCGATGAGCGGACGCTGCGCGAGGTGTACCTGGCACCGTTCGAGCGGGCCGTCGAGGCCGGCGCATGGTCGATCATGAGCGCCTACAACTCCGTCGACGGCGTCACGATGAGCGAGAACGATCTGCTCGAGACGCCGTTGAACTCGGAGTGGGGATTCGACGGTGTCGTAATCAGTGACTGGACCGCGGTGCGGACGTTGGATGCGGTCGCCGCGGCCCAGGACCTCGCGATGCCCGGACCGGCGCCAGCGTGGGAAGGACTGGCCGACGCGGTCCGCAGCGGTCGCGCGAATGTGGGTGACCTCGATCGCAAGGTGCTGCGGCTGCTTCTCCTGGCCGAGCGCGTCGGCGCGCTCAACGGACGCACGCCAGTCGAGCCGACGCCCATCGACGGCCGCCCCTTCGTGCGGGAAGCGGCGATCGCCGGCACGGTACTGCTGCAGAACTCCGGCATCCTCCCGCTTGACCCGTCCGCGCTGGGAGCCGTCGCGGTGATCGGCCAGAACGCCCGCGATGCCCGCACGCAGGGCGGCGGCTCGGCCACCGTCGTCCCGGCGATCGTCGTCTCGCCGCTGGAGGCGCTTCGAGCCGCGCTTCCGGCCGCCGAGGTGCGATATGAGATCGGTGCGATCGTGCAGGACGGGGTGACTCAGATCCCCCTTGCCGCGATGGAGAATCCGGTCACGGGGGAGCCCGGCGTCCGCGTCGCGTTCTTCGATCCCGACGGTGTCGAACTCTTCGCCGAGAACCGTCGTTCGTCGGCCCTTGTCTGGTTCGGGGGCGAGGCGCCGATCAAGGCGAGTCGCACGGTGGTGGTCGAGACCCGATACACGCCCACCGAGTCCGGCACGATCCAGCTGGGGTTCGCCGGCGCAAATCCCGGGCGCCTGTACGTCGATGGGCGCCTGCTGCTCGATGATTCGCCGACGAAGACGGGCACGAACTTGGGAGCCTCGATCCTCAATGCACCCTCGACAACCGTGGCCGTCGTCGTCGAAGCCGGGAGGACGATCGCCCTCCGGGGTGAGTTCACGCGGCGGGCCCGGCACGCCATCGACGGTTCGTTCAGCGTCACCATCGGCGTTGCCCCGGCGCGCACCGATCCGGACGAACTCATCGCTCGCGCGGCGGCGTCGGCGAAGACGGCCGATGTGGCGATCGTCGTCGTCGGCACCAACTCCGAAGTCGAGTCGGAGGGCTACGACCGCGCCAACCTCGATCTGCCTGGCCGACAGGACGACCTCGTGCGTGCCGTGGCCGCGACCGGCACGCCCACCGTCGTGATCATCAACGCCGGCTCGCCGGTCATACTGCCCTGGGCGGACCAGGTCGCCGCTGTCGTGCAAGGGTACTTCGGCGGCCAGGAGTTCGGTCATGCCATCGCCGACGTGGTGACGGGTGCCGCTGAGCCCGGCGGTCGACTGCCCACCACGTGGCCGGCTGCGCTCGAGGACGTTCCGGTCATCGACGTCACGCCGGCCGATGGCCGCCTCGAATATCGCGAGGGCCTCCACATCGGCTATCGCGCCTGGCTGAGGTCGGCGGCCAGCCCCGCATTCGCGTTCGGTCACGGTCTGGGGTACACGAGGTGGGACTGGACTGCGGCACGGCGGGACGGCGATACCGTCGTAGTGACGCTGACCAACACCGGCGGCCGCGCCGGCAAGCACGTAGTTCAGGTCTACGCCGAGCGCCCCGACTCCGCCGTCGAGCGGCCCGCGCGGTGGCTCGTCGGCTTCGCCACGGTGCACGCCGCGCCGGGCGCGACGGTCACCGCCACCGTGCCCGTCCCGTCGCGTCGTCTCGCGCACTGGGCCGGCGAGTGGGTCGTCGAGCCTGGGTGCTACACGATTCGTGCTGGGGCATCCGTCGCTGATCTGCCGCTCGCACTCGAGTGGACGGTGGAGTCATGAACACAAACCTAGAAAGAGAAGGAGCACATATGTCGCTTTCCACCCGGACTCTGTCGGCACCGCCGTCCGGCCATGAGTTGATCGTGTCGGCCATCGGCTTCGGCTGCATGGGCCTGTCGGCGAACTACGGCGAACCCGTCGCCGTCGCGGACGGCATCGACCTCATCCGCGCCGCGCACGAAAGGGGTGTCACACTCTTCGACACGGCAGAGGCCTACGGCCCGTTCACGAACGAGGAGCTCGTCGGCAAGGCCGTCGCACCCATCCGTGATGAGGTCGTCGTCTCCACGAAGTTCGGTTTCGATTTCTCCGGCGAGAAGCGTGCGCTCAACAGCCGTCCCGAACACATCCGCGCGGCCGTCGAGTCGTCGCTTGGACGACTGGCAACCGACCGCATCGATCTCTACTACCAGCATCGTGTTGACCCCGACGTGCCGATCGAGGACGTCGCCGGCGCGGTGAAGACACTGATCGAAGAGGGAAAGGTGCGCGCGTTCGGCCTGTCTGAGGCGAGCGCCGAGACGATCCGCCGCGCACACGCGGTGCACCCGGTCGCCGCTGTTCAGAGCGAATATTCGCTCTGGGTGCGCGAGCCCGAAACAGACGTGCTTCCCGCATGCCGGGAACTCGGTATCGGGTTCGTGCCGTGGAGCCCGCTGGGGCAAGGATTCCTGACCGGGACCGTCGACGCGAACTCGACGTTCGGTGAAGGCGACATCCGGCGGGTGTTCCCGCGGTTCGCCGCCGACGCGCTCCGCGCCAACGAAGAGCTCGTCACGCGCATCCGGCAGGTGGCGGCGCACGCCGAGGCCACGCCGGCGCAGGTCGCGCTCGCCTGGCTGCTCAGCCGCGGACCGTCCATCGTTCCGATTCCGGGTACGCGCAAGCTGCACCGGCTCGACGAGAACCTGGGAGCAGATGCGGTGACGCTCGCCGCGGAGGATCTCGCCGCCCTGGACGAGCTCTCGCGCACGGTGGAGGTCCAGGGTGCTCGCGGCAGTGGGCACGAGTCGTACCGCTGAGCAGCACCGGCCCGCGAATCCCACAAGCCGGTTCCGAATTCAAACGTGGAGGACATCAACATGAATGTGACTTTGAACAACGGCGTCGCTATGCCTGCCCTGGGCTTCGGCGTCTTCCAAACCCCGCCCGAGACCACCGCGGACACGGTTGCCGAAGCCCTGCGCGTGGGCTACCGGCTGATCGACACCGCCGCGTCGTACTTCAACGAGCGCGAGGTCGGCGACGGCATCCGCCGATCCGGGCTCGACCGTTCGGAGGTGTTTATCGAGACGAAGCTGTGGATCAGCGACTACGGCTACGACCAGGCCCTGCACGCGTTCGACAAGTCCGCGGGCAAGCTCGGGGTCGAGACCATCGATCTGCTGCTGCTGCATCAGCCCGTCCCCACACAGTTCGACAAGACGGTCGGCGCGTACAGGGCACTGGAGCACCTACTCGCGGAGGGCAAGGTGCGGGCGATCGGGGTGAGCAACTTCATGCCTGAGGTGCTCGCCGAGCTGCTCGCGCAGACCGACATCGTCCCGGCGGTGAACCAGGTCGAGGTGCACCCGTACTTCACGCAGCGCGACGTACAGGTCGCGAACGCGGCGCATGGCGTGTTGACGCAGGCATGGTCACCGATGGGTGGGATCACCAGCTACCGCGGTGATGACAGCACGTCCACCTTCAACGATCCCGTGATCGGGGCCATCGCCGAAGCCCACGGGACCACGCCTGCCCAGGTGATGCTTCGGTGGCACCTGCAGGAGGGACGTTCGGCGATTCCGAAGTCGGTGAAGCCCGAGCGGATCGCGTCCAACTTCGACGTGTTCGGATTCGAACTGACCGGTGACGAGTTGGCCGCGCTCGATGGTCTCGACACGGGGGTGCGCGGCGGACCCGACCCGGTCACCGTCACGCCCGAGGCCTTCCACCGCGACATCCCCGAAGCCTGACCGGCACAACGACCTGCGAGCCGTGGCCAGATGGCCACGGCTCGCAGATGCCGGAACGAGCGGTCAGCTGAAGTAGGTGGGCCGCCGGGTGACGTAGGGCCCTTCCAGCTCGGCGACCTCATCGCCTGACAGCTCGATGTCGAGAGCGGCGACCGCGTCGGCGAGATGGTGCGGCTTCGTCGCCCCTGAGAGCACCGAGTCCACGACGGGATTCCGCAGGACCCACGCCAAAGCGACCGATGCCATCGACACGTCGCGTTCGCCGGCGATGCGTTCCACGGCATCGACGATGGCCTTGTCGCTGTCGAGGAACAGCGGCTGGCCGAACATGTCGACCTTGGGGTTCTGCTTCGCGCGGTCGGTGGACTGATCGCCCCACGGCCGCGCATTGACGCCCGCGTTGAGCGGGCTCCACGGGATCGACCCGACGCCCTGATCGGCCAGGAGCGCGAACATCTCACGCTCTTCCTCGCGGTGGGTCACCGAGTACTGATCCTGCATGGACACGAACTTCGTCCAGCCGTGCAATTGCGCGGTGTACTGCAGCTTCGAGAACCGCCAGGCCCACATGGACGACGCGCCGAGGTAGCGGGCTTTGCCGGCCTTGACGATGTCGTGCAGCGCTTCCATCGTCTCTTCGACGGGGGTGAGCGGGTCGAAGCGGTGGATCTGAAGGAGATCGACATAGTCCGTGCCCAGACGTGCCAATGACGCGTCGACCTGCTCGATGATCGCCTTCCGGGAGAGCCCTGAACCGCCGGGCCCGTCATGCATCCGGTTGAAGATCTTCGTGGCGAGGACGATCTCCTCGCGGCTCGAGTACTCCTTGATGGCGCGCCCGACAATTTCTTCGCTGGTGCCGCGTCCGTACGTGTTCGCGGTGTCCCAGAAGGTGATGCCGAGCTCGATCGCCTGTCGGAAGATCGGTGCAGCCGCCTCATCATCGAGGTTCCAGTCACGTCCAGTGCCCGGCAGGCCGAAGCTCATGCAGCCCAGGGCGACACGGCTGACCTTCAGGCCGGAGTGTCCGAGATTCGTGTATTGCATGATCCCACTCTCTTATCGGTTGCGCGGCCTAGCCGTGCTGGGCCTGATACTCCAGGTAATCCTCGATGCCGTAGCGGCCCATTTCGCGACCGATGCCCGAGAGTTTGAATCCGCCGTGCGGTGCGCGCATGTCGATCGGGGTGCCGTTGATGCGGACCCGACCGGTGCGGATCCGGGAGGCGACCCGGCGGGCATGCTCGCGATCGCCGGCCCACACCCCGCCGGCGAGGCCGAACTCCGAGTCGTTGGCGATGCGGATCGCCTCGTCCTCGTCGTCGAACGGGATGATGATCACTACCGGCCCGAAGACCTCCTCCTGCGCGAGGCGATCGCTGTTCGTGCCCGAGAAGACGGTGGAGCGGACGTAGTAGCCCCGATCGAGCCCCGCGGGGTGGTCCAGGCCACCGGTGATGAGCTTGACGCCCGCGTCGAGCGCCCGCGAGATGTGGCCGCGCACGCTCTCATACTGATCGGCGTTCGCCAGGGGGCCCAGCTGGGTACGCGGGGCGGTGGGGTCGCCGATGATGAACGAGTCGGCGGTTTCGCCCGCGAGCTGCTCTGCTTCTGCGAGCCGTGCGCGCGGCACCAGGAGGCGGGTGAGAGCTCCGCACGCCTGACCCGAATTGCGGAATGCGTCGTCGATGCCGGACCGGACGGCTTCTTCGAGGTCGGCGTCCTCGAGCACGATGTTCGCCGACTTTCCGCCCAGCTCCAGCGCGACGCGCTTGACTCGGCGGGCGGCGACCTCCATGACCCGTGCACCGGCGCCCACGGAGCCGGTGATCGAGACCATGTCGACGCCGGGGTGGGCGGTGATCGCCTCACCGACGATGCTGCCGGAACCGTTGACGAAGTTCACGACGCCGGCGGGCACCCCCGCTTCCTCGGCGACGGATGCCAGGAAGTGCGGGGTCAGCGGTGCCACCTCGCTCGGCTTCACCACGACCGTGCACCCGGCCGCGATGGCCGCACCGACCTTGAGGGAGACCGAGCGCATCGGCCCGTTCCATGCGCCGATCGCGCCCACGACGCCGGCGGCCATGCGGCGCACGGTGGAGTCGCCGACCTTCTCTTCCCACACAACATCGGGCAGGGCGTCGGCGAAATGGCGCAGATCGCTGATCGACACTCCGGTCGACGCCGTCTTCGCCCGGGTCACCGGCATGCCGATCTCGCGCACGACGGATGCCGTGATCTCGTCTGCTCGCCGCTCCATGATGTCGGCCATTGCGTGCAACGTTGCGGCGCGGTCGGCCGGATCGGTCTGCGACCATGCATCGAGCGCCCCTTGCGCCGCGGCGACGGCACGGTCGACATCTTCGGCAGTGCCGCGTCGTACCTCGCCGTACACCTCTTCGGTAGCGGGGTTGGTCAGCTGTCGGAAGTCCTCGCTCCCGGCGCGAACCCACTCTCCGTTGATGTAGTTGTCGTCGTGCCGGATCATCTGGATTTCCTCCTGGACGGGTGTACGTGCATCGGACAGTCCCGGTTGGTGCTCATCGGTGAGTCAAGCCGATGAGCACCGAGATGGCGGCGTCAATCGGATGATTCAGAGTATACTCTATCGCGAAGGGCCCGATGGTGGCCGTTTCCCGGATAAAGGAGTCTGTCGATGCCCGTGCCATTCGTCCGACACGCCGGCGTCGCCGCTCGAGCCGTCTGGGGTGACGGAGCGCTCGCCGCGCTCGACGGTGAACTGCGCCGCCTCGGCATTACACGTCCCGTCGCGATCTGCGCCCGGTCGGTCGCCGCTCGCGCCGATGTAATGGACATGCTCCACGAGGCGCTGGGCGATCGACCGGTTGCGACGTTCTCCGATGTTCGCGAGCACAGCCCGCTGCCGCAGGTCCGCGCCGCGGCAGAGGTCCTCGCGGAGAGCGGAGCCGATGGAGTCATCGCCGTAGGCGGCGGGTCGGCCGTCGTGACGGCACGAGCCGCGACGATCCTGGCTGCCGAACGCAAGGACATCCGTGAGCTCGCCACCCATCGCGACGCCGAAGGCCGCATGATCAGCCCGCGCCTGCTCGCCCCGAAGCTGCCGAACGTGGTCCTCGCGACGACGCCGACGACGGCCTATGCGAAGGCCGGTGCCGCAGTCCGAGACCCGGAAGCGGCCGAGCGGCTCGCCCTGTTCGACCCCAAAGCGCGCGCCCAGCTGGTCGTGTTCGATCCGATGCTCGCGCGCACCGCGCCGGCATCACTCGTGTCGTCCGCAAGTCTCAATATGTTCGCCATGGCGATCGACGGTATGCAGACGACCGCTGACAACCCGCTGGCCGAGGCCCTCCTCAGTCAGGGTCTTCGCGAAGTGCTGGCCTCACTGCCGGCGCTCGATGCCGACGGTGGGGATGATCGCGAACGGGTCAGGCTCATGCTGGCCGCGCTGCTCGTGGGGCAGGGCAGCGACTTCGCCGGCACCGGGATCGCGCAGGCGCTGTCCCATGCCGTCGGTCCGATCTCAACGACGGCGAACGGCGTGGTCGAGGCGATGCTGCTGCCGCACACCGCCCGTTTCAATCGCGATGTCACCGGGCGGAGCCAGGCTCGTATCGCGGAAGACTTCCCTGCCGGGACGCCGGATGCGCGTGACCTGCCGGATGCGATCGGCCGGTTCCTCGCGTCGTCCGGCGTCCCCACGAGACTCCGGGACGTCGGCATCACGCAGGACCAGTTGCCGGATGCCGTCGCGCATACGCTGGGGGACTGGTCGATCACGCGCGTTCCGAAGCCCGCCGGCGAGGCCGAGCTTCTCGACATCCTGCAGGCGGCATGGTGATGCCTGCCGGTGAACAGCCATCCCGAGGAGGAATGGGTAAATGACGAAGATCCTGGAACAGATGCTGGCCGGCGGGCGCGCGCCCGACAGCGTGGTGCCGATGCTCATCGACGGCGAGTGGACGCACGGCGACGGTGGCGACGCGCTCCCAACGCACGACCCGGGTACGGGCGACGTGATCGCCAACGTGCCACGGGCCACCCTCGCCGATGTCGATCGTGCGGTGGCCGCCGCGAGGGCCGCTTTCGACGAGTCCCGCTGGATGCGGTTGGCGCCGGCCCAACGCGGTGCGATCCTGTGGCGGATCGGCGATGCCATGATCGCGCGGGCCGAAGATCTGGGAGCTCTGGAGAGCCGCAACATGGGCATCCCGGTTCCGCAGGCGCAGGCGATGGTGCGTGAGGCAGCGGCGCAGTTCCACTATTACGCGGGCTGGGCCGACAAGATCCACGGTCGCACCCTCGATCTCGGACCGGCCGAACGCCGGATCCAGGGCTACACGCTCCGCGAGCCGATCGGCGTCGCCGCACTGATCGTTCCATGGAACGCGCCCTTGATCTCGGCGGCCAAGAAGCTCGCGCCCGCGCTCGCGGCCGGCTGCTCCTGCGTGCTCAAGCCCGCGACCGAGACGCCGCTGACCGCCCTCGTGCTCGGCCAGATCATGTCGGACTGCGGTGTCCCCGCCGGTGTCGTCAACGTCGTGACCGGTTCGGGGGAGACGGTCGGCGGCCGGATGGCCGATCACCCGGATGTCGACACGCTCGGATTCACCGGGTCGACCGAGGTCGGGCGCAGCATCATCCACGCCGCCACGGGAAACCTGAAGACGCTGTCGCTCGAGCTCGGCGGCAAGTCGCCGGTGATCGTGATGGGCGACGCCGATCTCGAAGCGGCCATTCCCGGCGTCGCGGGAGCGGTGTTCTGGAACACCGGACAGGTCTGCGCCGCGGGGACGCGTCTGTTCGTCCACGATTCGGTCTATGACCAGGTCGTCGAAGGTGTTGCGGCGCGCGGCCGTGCCCTCAAGGTGGGTTACGGCGCCGACGCGGGCGTCGACATCGGGCCGCTCATCTCGCAGAAGCAGCTGGACCGGGTCACCGACTACGTCGATGTCGGGCGAGGTGAGGGCGCGACCGTCTACAGCGGTGGCACCCGGATCGGGGACGCGGGCTACTTCTTCGAGCCGACGGTGATCGTAGATGTGGATCAGAGCATGCGGGTGATGCGCGAGGAGATCTTCGGGCCCGTGCTCGGCGTGATGCGGTTCTCGGATGCCGATGAGGCGGTCGCCCTGGCCAACGACAACTCCTACGGACTCGCGTCGAGCGTATGGAGCAGAGACGGCGCGACGGCGCACGCCATCGCGAGGCGACTGCGAGCCGGCCGGGTGGGCATCAACATCCATCGCGCCGGCGGGGTCTACATGCCCGCGGGTGGATATCGTCACTCGGGTTGGGGGCGCGAGAACGGCGAAGAGGCGCTGCTCAACTACATGGAGACGAAATCCGTCGTAGCCACGCTCTGATCGTCCGCGGGCGCTCCCGTTGGGGGCGTCCGGGGACGGCCGATGAGCTCACGCCAGAAGTCGACAAGGAGTCGCCTTCTGGCGCCGGTCAAATGCTCTGAGCCCTGTCGCGCATCCGTGACGCCACGGCGAGCATTCGGCTGAGAAGGGCATCAGGCGCCGAGTAGAAGAGCGAGTGGTCAGTGTCGATCTCGATGTAGTCACCGAGAATCGTCGCGCACGCTCGCTGGTAACTTGGGGCCATCGCGAAGTCGTCTGTGCAGACGACATATGTCGCCGGAACATCGCGCCATGAGGCACGCCCGACGGGTGCTGTCATGCAACGATGGTGCATCGGTCGAAGACGGGGCAGTACGGCGTGGATGGTGCTGTCGGCACAGCGGTTGTAGAACGCTGGAGTCGCGCCCTCGGCACTGAGTCGAAAGACCGCGGGGTCGTCCATCGATTCCATGGCGGCCTCGAGCCGCGGCGTGAACAGACGCTCGAAGGCATCGGATGCTGATTCGTCTGAATCAGGCATCGTCGCGGCGCAGTACATCAATTCATCTGCTTCATGACCCGCAGCCGTGATCACGACGCCACCGTAGCTGTGTGCCGCCAGCAAGACCATGTGACCCTGTTCCTTCGCCTCGCGCACAGCCTCGCGCACGACGTGTGCGTCGTCAGCCAGCGAGGTCAAGGGGAGATCGACTGCGGTCACTGTCAAACCTGCGTTCCGAAGCGGGGGACTCAACTCCTCCCAGCACCAGGAACCGTGACATGCACCGTGGACCAGGATCACAGCGACTTCCGGCAGCTCTGTCAACGTATCGACCTCGCCTTTTCGCCGGCCCCGTTTGGTTCCGCGCAGATCTGCTCATCGTCATCGGCCGGGCGCGCCAGAACGGCTTCCGCCCAGTTGTGGATGCGTTGCCAGAACGACTTCCGGGTCCCGGCGAAGTTGTGCATGTGCCCCATGCGTGGACAGATGTGCACAGTCACGTCGCAGGATTGAAGGTACGCACGGGGCTCACTGCGCGGGTCAGGCGTGACGTCGCGTTCGCCGACGCCGACGAAGACCGGCACTCTGATCATCGCCGCCTCAGGAGCGACCGCGCCGGGGGACATCATGGTCATCGAGGAGGGAGGAACGACGTCAGTGGCCCACTCCGGCAGCTCACCGCGACGCGTCGGGTACTCGGTGAGATCGGCTATCACGATGTCTCGCGGCACATCGTCGTAGTGGAATCCGGACGCGGTGGCAGGCAGTCCGTCGGCGTCCCGCGCCATCTCAGGCATTGCCGTGGTGTGCAACTCGCGCGTCATTGCGCCGACATCGGATCCACGGGGAAAGTACCGCGCCGCAGCTCGTGGCGTACCCGGGGGCAGCCAGCTCACCGAATGCGACGCAGACCACCCCAGAACGGCGACGGCGTCGAAGCGATGTTTCTGGCCCTGGTGGAGAATCAACAATGCGCCCCCCATTGATTGGGCGAGTCCGAGGGTCCGTGGAGCTTGGATCGCTCTGAGGCCGGGCACGAGGCTCCCCGAACCGAGACGGTCGAGCACGTAGGCGACCGCTGCATCATTTGCATCGACGAGTTGCTGCCAGGTCACGGTGCTCATGTCTTCGACACGTGTACCACCTCCGGTCCCCAGATGGTCGACCGCAACGAACACCCAACCCTTCGACGTGTGATGGCCGGCCTGGCCACCCCCGCCGTGACCGGGCATGTCAAACGAGAAGTAGCGGCGGCTATAGCCGCCCCCAGGAAACGCGAAGCACACGACCGGGTCGTGGCCGATGACGTCGGGAATCTGGATCGTCACAGCGACTGACAGCTGTTGGTCAGAAGCAACCGCTTCCGATACGTCGACCATGAGTTCATGCTTCGGCATTGGTTCTCCAAGGCTTACAACGTTGTGTCTGCAACGGGGGCTGGCGGTACTCGATCTTGGCAGCGGCTGGCGGTTCCTGCGTACTCGGTGACTGCCGGAGTACGCAGGGCGCGGTCCCGCAGCTGGGCTAGTAGCGCGGCGTGAAGTCCGCGACATTCTCCGGGGTGATGACGACAGGGTCGGTCGTCGTCCCGTACTCGGCGGGAATGTTCGAGATGAAGCGCGGGACGTCCTTCCCGGTCTGGGCATCGTGGATCGCCTGGATCAGCTTGACTCCGTACTGATCCGGGAAATACGGCAACGTGAACTGCATGTTGCCCGCCACGATCTGCTCCACACTGAAGTCTGTCCCACCCTGATCCGCGAACTGCACGGTACCCATGACGCCAGCCTCCTCCATGGCGCTGGCTACTCCACGGGACAGGTCCGGCGAGAAGGCCGAGAGCACCACGGTGACGTCCGGGTTGGCAAGTAGATAGTCACGGGTCTTCGACAATCCACTTGGCGTCGTCCAGTCTGTGAAGACCGGCGTGATCGTGACCTCGCTGTTCGTCTCAGCAAGTTCGGCGATCGCGGCCTTCTGATTGATCACCAGCGGATCGAGCTCCGGACCCGTGATCAAGGCGATCTTCTGCTGTCCTGGGTTGAGCTCGATGGCGGCCTCAAGGAATGCAGTGGTGTAGTCCGACGTCGTGTCGCCGGCAATGGTCGTGAACGTCCCGGGCACCCAGAGGTCGTCTCCAGCAGGCAAGACGCTCGTGTCGCAGGGGGTTCCGATCGTGATCGACAAAAGGCCGGCGTCCGGGATGGTCTTGGTCATCGCAGCACACTCGGAGGCAGCGACGAGCGGTTCCACGGCCATCACGTCGTAAGTCTTGTTGGTCGCGGCCGTCTGGATCTGGTTCAACTGCTTGTTCAGATCGAACTGTGCGTCGATCGCCTCCACCACGTAGCCGTGCTTCGCAGCCTCCTCCTCCGCGCCCCGCACGATTGCCTGGTTGAAGGCGGTCGCGCTTCCTTGAAGGAATATCCCGATCTTCACCTCATCCAAAGGCAGGTCGATGGTGCCACCCTCCCCCACGTCGAGCGTGATCACCTCGGTCGAGCCGGGCGGCGTATCGTCGCCACCGGCATCCGAAGCGCAGGCTGTGAGGAGTAGGAGAGATGCCGTTGCCGCGACGGAAATTGCCATCGTGGTGACGGGCCGGTTGCTGACTAGCGTCATCGCTAGACCCTTTCTGGGAGTCGGAACCCGATGGCGCCGCACGGGCGCCACAAGGGGAGGATTACCACGTCCGCTTTATCGTCCTGTCGGGATGTTCATCATTGAGCGTGCATACAATCTGACGACTAGACGGGTGTATGTACTCTACAGTATATTGAGCCTCAGTCAACGGTGACACTGATGCACCGTGAACGAGCGATCATCAAGCCCACCTGCTTGCCGCAGTGCGCCGATGCAAACCTCAGAGCGCTCCGACCCATGAATGGTGAGCAATGGACAACGCTGTCGTCGTCTCCGATTTGACCAAGGTCTTTGATCGGACCTTTGCGCTACGGGGTATCGATCTGACCGTCCGATCGGGCACAGTGCACGCCCTCATCGGCGAGAACGGTGCGGGAAAGTCCACGGCTCTCGGCGTGATCGCGGGGCGGATAACGAAAACGGGCGGCACTGTGTCCGTCTTCGGGGAAGATCTCCGCGGCGGCGGTCCACGTGAATCCCGGCGTGCAGGCGTCGTCGCCATCTACCAGGAACTCACCATTATTCCCGGTTTGTCGGTCGAGGCGAACGTGTTTCTCGGCCAACCGATCACCCGAGGGGGCTTTCTCGCCGAATCAACGATGCGCCACCGCTATCTGGAATTGTGCGATCACGTCGGGGTCGGTTCCCATCCCCCCAATACTCGAGCGGGTGCGTTGTCGGTCGCAGACCAGCAGATCCTCGAGATCCTCCGGGCTGTGGTCAGTGATGCGCGAATCATCCTGTTCGATGAGCCGACTGCTTCGTTGGCGGTGCCCGAGCGTGAAGCGCTCTTCACGCTCATTCGCGCTCTGCGAGACGACGGCGTCACCGTAGTCTTTGTGAGCCACAACCTCGACGAGGTGCTCGACATCTCTGACAGCCTCACAGTCTTTCGAGACGGTCAGGTAGTGGCCGACGGCGCACGGGGTGACTTCACTAAGGGGTCGATGGTCGCGGCCATGCTGGGGCAGACCGGCGATGACCGGGTCGCTTCCGAGTTGAGCGAGAACGCCGACGGGCACGAGATCCGAACGGCGCCCGGTATCTTGAGGCAGAGTCGGCAGACCGCGCAGCCGCCGCTGCTGGCGATTGCGGATCTGACGGTGCCTGGCGCGGTCGACGGTATCAACCTAGAACTGCAACGCGGCGAGATCATCGGTCTTGGCGGCCTGGTCGGTTCGGGGCGGTCGACCGTCCTACGAGCGATCGCGGGCGCATTACCCCAAGCAACTGGGCGAATGTGGATCGACGGAGTTGAAGTGCCGTGGCCCCGAAGCGTTCGGCGCGCGCTGCGCTACGGAGTTGCGCTGATCCCGGAGGACCGAAAGGCTGAGGGACTCATACTTCCGATGCTGTCGATGGACAACATCGCCGTGAGCGACTTCCGCCGCCTCTCACGGTTCGGCCTTCTTTCCTCGAAGTCGGTAGAGCAATCGACAGCGGACCACGGTGCGGCATTCGGTCTCACCAGGGCACTGCTAGAGCGTCCGGCATGGCAACTCTCCGGAGGGAATCAGCAGAAGCTCCTTCTCGCGCGCTGGAGGCATGTGACGCCGCGCGTGCTGCTCGCCGATGAGCCGACTCGGGGCATCGACGTCGGGGCAAAGGCCGAGATCCTCAGGTCGCTCGAGCGGCTGGCAGGCGACGGACTCGGGATCGTCATGGTCTCCTCCGAACTCGAGGAGATCACGGCCGTCGCGAGGCGTGTAGTCGTGCTCGCCGAAGGCGTGCAGGTCGGACTTCTGGACGCCGCGACAGCGCCCATCTCGCCCCATGACATCCTCGCCCGCGCTTTTCGCGTCAATGAATTGCACACGCATACCAAGGAATTCGGCGATGGCTGAAGGAGATCCCGTGATGAAGAATGATTCCGTGGCCGCAACCAGGCTGCGGCAGGAGTCGCCCCCGATGACTCGCGGGGGTACAGTGATCGTGGCGCGTGGTAGCACCGCCCTGCGGCTTGCCCTGCGATTCGGAATGGTCTGGGTCCTGATCCTCACCGTCATATTCGCGCGGATCATCTATCCGCAATTCTTCGACGCCGCGAACCTCAACAACATGGTCGCTCAAGTGGCCCCGACCGCGATCGTAGCTGTCGGGATGACCTATGCGATCATCTCGGGTGTTTTCGACCTATCCGTCGGGGCTGTGTTCGCGGCATCCGCAGTCCTGTTCACCAGTCTCTCGAACTCGATGCCGTGGCCGCTCGCCTTTGCGTGCACGGTTCTGATGGGGATCGTCTGCGGCGCGGTCAACGGCTTCGTCGTCACCTACCTCAAGGTCAACTCGTTCATCGCCACGCTTGCCACGGCGTCGCTCATTTCCGGTGGTGCGTACCTCTACTCCAACGCACAACCTGTGATCTCCTCGGCCGACGGCTTTGAGTTCCTTGGTACGAGCAGACTGGGAGGGGTGTGGACCTCGACGTGGCTACTCGTTCTGTTGATCCTGCTCCTAGGAGTCATCCTGGGGCGAACCTCCTACGGGAGGTCGATCTATGCGGTCGGCGGCAATCTCGAGGCGTCCCGACTCGCTGGCCTGCGGGTAAAGGGTGTTCGCATCAGTGCGTTCATGATCGTCGCGGCGTGCGCAGCGGTCGGGGGGATGATCGTGGCGTCGCAGACGAGCGTGGGACAGGCGAATCTCGGTGCGAGCGTGACACTGGATGCCATCGCGATCGTGATCATCGGGGGGACCTCGTTGCTCGGGGGAGAGGGCGCGATGTGGCGAACTGCGATCGGAATTCTCCTCTGGGGAACGATCGCGAACGTGTTCTCGGCTCTGGCTCTGAACACCTCCAGTCAGTTGCTGATCCAGGGCGGTATCCTGCTCATCGCCGTCTCCATCGACTCGCTCGCACGACGGGGACGGTGAACCGGCGGTGGCACTGACGATTCGAGCATTCTGCGTCGGACGGGCATACGGGCTCCCCAAGCCGTCGTTCACTTACATGCGCAACTGGCAGCAGCAGCAAGATCTCACCCTCATCATGTTCGTCATCGAGGGTGGTGACTCGCCCATCATCGTGGACACCGGTGCCGACGTAAGCCGTGCGCCAGAGCTCCATGGTCTGAGCATGGAGCAGTTGGAGCACGAAACCCCGCAGTCCGTCCTTCGCGAATGTCGAATCGACCCGGCCGATGTGAAGCTGGTCGTCAACACGCACCTGCATTGGGATCACAGTTCGAACAACCATCTCTTTCCGAATGCTGAGATTGTGGTGCAGCGGGCCGAATTCGAATTCGCGCAGCATCCCGTTCCTTGGCATCGCCATCAGTACGAGGCGCTTCCCGGGGTCGTCGCAGCTTGGCAGGATGCCCGGGACCGGGTGCGGCTCATCGAAGGCGATGTCGTGCTCGCTCCCGGTGTGACGTCGATCGCGTTGCCCGGCCACACCCCTGGATCTCAAGGGGTGCTCGTCGAGGCGGGCGATCGCAGGTACCTCATTGCCGGCGATCTGGTCTACCTCTATGAGAACTGGGCGGGAGACGAGGCAGTCGATCACATTCCGGTCGGCCTGTTCACTGATCTCGTCGCATATGGAGCAAGCCTTCGAAAGGTCGAGGGCCTGGGCTGTGAGGTCATCCCCAGCCATGATGCTCGGGTCGTGGAGCGTCACCTGTTCAACTGATGCTCTCGTGCCGCGTTGGGGCGGAGCCTTGACACCATAGAGAGTCTACTATCTATACTAGAGAGCATCCGAGGCTGCTTCGTATCCCGCCCCGGAACCCGGACAGAGAGGTCCTGCGATCATGCGATTCCACCACAGCAAGAATCCGTCCCGTATCGCCCTCGGTGTGCTCACCGTCGGGGCACTCGTCGTGCTCTCATCGTGCGCATCGAGCACGCCTGAGCCGGAGGAATCAGCGGCCGGCGTTGACTTCCCGGTCGCGACCGGGTCAGGGTCGCCGACCGTGCTCGACGACGCCGAGTGGGAGTCGCTCGTCGAAGCGGCGAACGCCGAGGGCGAGCTCATCGTCTACTCCTCGCCTCCCGGCACCGAAGAGACCTTCGCGCAGTTCTCCGAGGACTACCCCGACATCACCGTCACGGTGGTGCGAGAGCCGACGAGCGATCTCATCGCCCGCATGGATCAGGAGATCGACGCCGGCGTAGCCGGTGCGGACGTGACCTGGCACTCGCAGCCCGCCTGGGCCGCCACGCGAGCCGAGGACGGGGCGCTCAACGCCCTTCAGCTCAGCCCCGAGGCCGCCGAGCTCGGCTGGGGCGAATTCGCCACCGACGACTACTACCTGCAGATCATGGCCAACCCGTATCTGCTCGGGTGGAACACCACGCTCGGCGAGCCCGTCGACAACATCCAGGACCTGCTCGCCAAGGCGGGGGACACTCCAGTCGGCATCGCCGAACCCATCTCGCAGAACGGGATGTTCCAGCTGCAGACCTGGATGGACGAATACGGCGAGGACTTCCTGGGTGAGCTCGCGGCGTTGAACCACACGGTCATCAGGTCGACGACGCCGCTCGCCCAGAGCCTGGCAGCCGGCGAAGTCGGCTACGCGATCCTCATGCAGCCGGGCCTGCTCGATCAGCTGAAGGAGGAGGGCGCTCCCGTCGAGCAGATCGTGCCGGACGACGGACTCGTCACCGGATTCGCCTACGGGCCGATGACGCTCGCCGGCGCCGACCACCCCGCAGCCGCACAGGTGTTCGTGAACTGGTTGATGTCGCAGCCGACGCAGCAGCTCCTCGTCGACAGCCACGGCCCGCTCGCCGTGCCGATCATCCTCGACGGAACCGAGAACGCGCTGGCGTGGGATGAAGTCCAGGCGGTCGACGATGCCGAATGGCCCCAGGAGCGACGAGACGAGTTCCGCGCAGTCTGGGACAGCTACTTCCTCCCTTGACCGGCGGCTCGATCGAGTGCCGGCGATGCCGGTCCTGACGAAGGGAACGTGCAGATGATGTCGTCTTTGATAGCGGAGGTCGATGCCGCCCTCGGCGGCCTGCGGACCGCGCTCGAGGCCGGCGGCTACGGGCTGAGCGTCGATGACGTGCAGCCTGATGGCACCGTGCAGCTTGCGGTGACCGCCGGATCCGAGGCGTGTGAGGAGTGCGTGATGCCCGACGACATGCTCGTGCTCATGGCGGAGCGGGCCATTTCGGAGCGTGGGCTCGCCCTAGGCGGAGTGCAGCTGCGCAAGGATTGGCCGGGAAAATGACCCAGACGATCCAGATGGTCAATCCGGTGCCGCCGCTCCGCAACGCCGACGGTGACCTCGGGGCGCAGCGCGTCTCGACCCTGGCCGGGAAGCGTGTCGGCCTGCTGTACAACGGCAAGCCCGGCGGCCAGCACCTTCTCGAAGGGGTGCGCGGCGCGCTTGCCGCGAGGTATCAGGACATCGATTTCGACTACCGAGCCAAACCTCATGCCGGCGTCGGCGCCCCGTTCCTCGACGAGCTTCCCGGTAACTGGGATGTGGCGGTGGTCGCCGTCGGCGACTGCGGGTCGTGCTCGTCCTATGCCATCCACGATGCGACCGAGCTCGAGAAGCGGGGGATTCCCACTGTGGTGTTCGTGAGCACGCCCTTCACCGAGATGAGTCGGCTCTGGGCGCGGCAACTGGACGTCCCGAACCTGGGGATCGTCGTGGTCGACCATCCGCTGGCGCATCTGCCGGCTTCCGTCCTTGCGGACGAGTGGGGCGCGCCGCGTGCCGATGAAGTGATCGGGCTGCTGGCGGCCGACCAGTGAGCGTGGATGCCACGGCGACACTCCTCGCCGTCTCCGCCGATCCGGTGCAGCTTGCCCGCGAACTGGCCGAGCGCCACATCGGCGATGGGCTGCCCGTCGTGGTCGCCACCCCGGAGCGGGTGGACCAGATGCTGGCGGGCACCCCTCGCGACCCCGATGAGGTGATCGGGCACATGCCTCCGATCCAGGGGCTGGTCACCCCTCGGTATGTGGCAGTGAACGGCGTTCTGGCAGGGTGTTCGCCCGAGCACATGCCGGTTCTGCTCGCCGTCGCCGAGGCGCTGATGGCTCCGGAGTACAACCTGTTCGCCATCCAGCCCACCACCAACCCCGTCACGCCGCTGGTGATCGTGCACGGCCCCGTGCGAGAGCAGCTGGGCATGAACTGGGGCGCGGGATGCTTCGGGCCGGGCAATTATGCCAATGCGGTGATCGGCCGCGCGGTCCGCTTCCTCCTCCAGAACCTGGGCGGTGCCATCCCCGGCAAGACCGACCAGGCGACACACGGCTGGCCCGGCAAGTACAGCTTCTGCGCAGCCGAGAACGCCGACCAGACCCCTTGGGAGCCCTACCATCAGCGGGTGGGGCTCGATGCCGACGACAGCGCCGTGACATTGTTCGCTGTGCAGGCGCAGCACAACATCATCGACGTGACCGGGCAGAACGGCTACGAGGCGCTCAATGTGATCGGGCGCGGAATGGCGGCCGTGGGCTCGAACAACCACACCATGGGCGGGGAGGCTCTGGTGGTGCTCTGTCCCGAGCAGGCTCATCAGATCGCCGACAGCGGACTGGGCCCGACGGAAGCCGCCGAGATCCTGTTCGAGCACGCACGGATCGACATGACCGGCATGCCCGCTCCATTCCAAGAGCTGATCGCCACTCGTCGGCCGAAGTGGGTGGACATGAGCAGGCTGCCGATCGTCGATCGCCCGGAGGACATTCAGATCATCGTGGCAGGCGGTCCCGGTGTCCATGCCCTGTACATGGCGTCCTTCGCGCTGACCAAGGCGGTCACCCGTCGTATCTGAGAGTCCGATGATCATCGATTCCCAAGTCCATGCATACGACGCCGACACCGCCGAAAGGCCCTGGCGCAACGCTCCGGACTGGCCCGCACACGTCACGGGCGCAGAGATGGTGACGGCGATGAAGGCGGTCGGCGTTGACGGAGCGATCCTCGTTTCGCCATTCATCCTGTACGGCTACGACGCGAGCTACACCGTCGCGGTCGGGCGTGAGTTTCCCCGCACATTCGCCTTGGTCAAGATGATCGACAGCACCGATCCGGATGTAGCCGATGTGATTGCGGAGTGGAAGCAGACCCCGGGCACGGTGGGCATTCGTCTGCGGATCGACATCAAGGTCTCCACCCAACCCGACGACCCGGGTGTCGACGTGGCGATGCGGGCGGCAGCTCGGCACGATCTCGCCGTGAACGTGCTGTGCGGCGGGCGGGTCGATGCGGCGATCGACCTCGTGGATCGGCATCCTGACACCCGATTCGTCATCGACCATGTCGGACTCGACCAGCACCTTCCGATATCGTCCCGGCCGTGGGCGCAGTTGGACGGGGTGCTCGAGCTGGCGAAGCGGCCGCACGTGGCGCTGAAAGTGAGCGGCGTGGGCACGCTGGCGCGTGAGCCGTATCCCTACCCCGACATCTGGGATCCCTTGGCGCGGATCTTCGATGCCTGGGGGATCGACAGATGCCTGTGGGGGAGCGACTGGACCCGGACGTCGGCGAAGGTGAGCTACGCGCAGGCGACCGTGCCGTTTCTGTCGACCGATCGACTCACGGATGCCGAACGGGCTCTGCTGATGGGTGAGGCCTGCGCGAGGGCCTACCGGTGGCGACCAACGCCGCCGGCCGAAGGCGAGGAGCGAGGATGAGCGCTGTTCCTGTGGGGCTGTTGCGGGGCGACGGGGTCGGCCCGGAGATCTCCGATGCTGCGCTGATGGTCATGGCCGCCGCCGGCGCGGACATCGAATGGGTCGAGCTGGCTGCCGGGGAGGACGCCTTTCGCCGGACCGGGAGCGCAGTCCCGGACGACACGGCAGAATCGCTGCGCACGCTCGGCGTCGCGCTGAAGGCTCCATACACCACCCCGTTGACCGGCTACACCAGCCCGAGTTGGGCGATGCGGGAGGCCGTCGACGCCTATGTCAATGTGCGCTCTGTTCAGTACTATCCGCATCGTGGATCTCGGTACCCGGGACTGGACCTCACCCTGGTGCGCGACCAGACCGAAGACCTGAGCCGGAGCGTCTCCCAGCGAAGTGCCGACGGCGATGTGGGTATCGGGCTGAAGATCATCAGTCGCCGGGCATCGGAGCGGGTCTCGAGATTCGCCATGCAGTGGGCCCAGGACCATGGCCACGACAGGGTGACCGTCGGGCATATCGCCACCGGCCAGCGAGCGACCGATGGGCTGTTCCTCGAGTCGGCGATGGACGTCGCGCGCGATTTCCCCGATCTCACCGTGGACGAGGAGATCCTCGACGGCCTGTCGACCCACCTCATTCAGGATCCGTCGTCGTATCGCATCCTGCTCACCGAGAGCGTGTACGGCGGCATCATGTGCGGGATCATGGCCGGGCTTGCGGGGACGGTCGGGGTGATGCCGGGCGCGTTCATCGGGCCGGGCGGAGCGGTGTTCGAGGCCGGCCACGGCAGCGCGCCGAAGTACGCGGGTACCGGCAGAGTGAATCCGACGGGGATGATCCTGTCGGGCGCGATGCTTCTGGATCACATCGGCCAGCGGCAGGCCGGCGATCGTGTGCGCGCCGCGGTGGCATCGGCGGTCAGTGAGGGAGACATGCTGACGCGGGATCTCGGCGGCACGGCCACCACCGCCGAGTTCGCCACGCGATGCAGTGCGCTGGCGTCGTCTTGACGCCACCTCAATTGAGGACGAAGTGCACCGTGCTTGCGTTGCCCGCGACGTCGTACACGACCAGGGAGCTCTCGCCCTGGATCGCGCCGAACGTGCCGGGGCGCAGGAAGTTGACGTCCGACCAGGTGTTGTCGGTGAGGTTCTTCTCGACACCGTTGACCACGACCTTGTCGACCTTGCCGGCGTCGAACAGTTTGAAGCTCACCTGATCGTACGTACTGCCAGTGGCCGCGGTGAAGCCGTCTCCGTCCTTCACCGTGGCCGTGGGGGCGGTGGTGTCGATCGCGAACGCGAACGTTCCCGTCCTGGCGGTGTTGCCCGCGAGGTCCTGAGCGTTGTACTTCACGGTGTAGGAGCCGTCGGGCAGTGCGACCGAGGCCAGGTGCGAGGCGGAGGGCGCTCCGCCGACGGCGGTCTGCGTGCTCTTCACGAGTACGCCGTCCCGGTAGATGTTCGCCACGATCCGCCCCAACCCGCGGTCATCCGTCGCATCGACGCGCAGGGACAGCGTCTGGAAGGGGCCGGCGACGGTCGGCGACGTCAACGTCGCCGTCGGCCTGGTCGTGTCCGGCATCGGTGTGTAGACGTCACCGCGGAAGAACGGACGGGCGAACGTCTCGATCTCGTACTCGATGTAGTCCCGGGACGCCGCTTCGTCGATTGCCCGGACCCGCTCGTTCATGGCCTCGGCGGACGTGTCGGGCCAGACCCCGGTGCGAACGCGTTCATCGACGACTTCCACCGCCGAGACGTATGTCTCGGTCGAGAACGCGCAGTGGCCGGCGGTGTCAACGACCGTCGTGCGGACGAGATCCTGCTTGCCGTTTCTCGTGGCTTCCGCCACATATGAGCTGATCGTCGCGAGCTGGGTGGTCGCGTCGCCGAGAGCCTGGTTGAACAGGATCGGCCGATCGGGGTCGGCGGTGTGGCCGCCCCGACGGTCCACCTCGGCGACGGCAGCGGGGTCGGCCACGATCCGCGGAGCGGCGTCCAGCGTGCGGAGTTCGACCTCGAGGTCCAGCCCCGCCTGGGAGTACATGTCCTGGACGACAGCCCGCAGTTCCGGTCGAACCATCCGGTGGAAGACGTCGACGTAGTCGACACCGTCGTTCCAATTGAATACGCCGCCGGCCGCCTGTTCGTAGTCCCGTCGAATACCCAGACGGGTCTGGAACTGGCCGGCCAGAGTCTCGAACATCGCCTGCTGCAACTCGGCGCTGTCGTCCGGGTCCGGCACGGGCTGGGTGGCGGAACTGCGGACAGGCAGCTGGCCGAGAACATGGGCGAGCGAAATGCGGGCCTTGCCCTCCGGCGTCCCCTGCGCGGCCTGGAGCGCGTCAGCCCAATCGCCGACGAGGGTGCCGTATTGCGCGTCATCGGTCGGGATGTCGACGATCGCGAGCTGCTGTGCTCCCAGCAACTGCTGGGCGGCGAAGGCGGCATCCAACTTGCTGTTGTACGAGGGAATGTAACCGGGCACCGTGCACTGGGCGACGGCGCCGTCGATCTGATCGGGATACGTCTCCATCAGCACAGCGGCCGTGACACCACCCCGGGATCGGCCGTTCGACAAGACGTACTCGGGTGCACCGAACTCCTCGGTGAACACGTCGAGGACATCCAGCAGATCTGCCGCGAAGGCGGGCGCGTCTCCCGCACCGCCGGCGCGTTCGACTCCGGCGCCGGCGAATCCGCGCTCGTACAGGGCCTGATAGCGGGACTGCGACGTATTGAAGTCCAGATCGAGCAGAAGGGTGCCGTTCCATCTACTCGGAAGCACTGCCGTGTACGGATTGCCGTTCGCAAGCGTTCCCTCGATCGTCGTGAGCTCGAGGTCGTCCGCTGCCGCTGCGCCACCTGACGTCGCGACTCCCGCTGCGGCAATGACGGCGACGGCGAGCGGTGCTGCGACGATCGGCAAACGCCGCCGACGTGCTGGATTCGTTCGTTCTCGCATGAGTGCTGGACCTCCATGTCCGCATCGGGGATGAACGCGCGCTCGTTGAGTAGAGAGTAGACTGTAGCGCGCTTGGCGTCCAGTGGTTCGTGTGGCTGTGCGTGAAAGCCCACTCAGCCTGGAGGCGCCGATGCTGACCGGATCGATGACGTGACCGGCACTTTCACCAGCCCACCCGGCGGCTGGCTCTGGCGACCGCTCGTCGGAGTGGCGCTCGGGCAGATCGCACTCGGTATTGCGCGCCCTGCTCTGTCGTATGCCGCTCTGGATCTGGGTGCCGACGGGTTGACGATCGGAATCCTCGTCTCGGCGGCAGCAGTTCTGCCGGTCCTGATCGCGATCCCGCTGGGAACCATCGTGGGTCGTCTCACGCACATCGCCATCGTGCCCGTGGTCTCCGCGCTGGTGCTCGTCGGCAGCTGCGTGCTCGCGGCGATCACGAGGGAGCTCTGGGTGCTCGTCATCGCCAGCGGCCTGATGGGCGCAGCGCACCTCGGGCTTGCGCTGGGCGGTCAGGGATGGATATCACGCTCGGCGCCGCCGCGGCTCTACAACAGCGGCTTCGGGTGGATGGCAGCCGGCGCCTCTCTGGGCCAGGCGATCGGACCGGTGGTTTCGGGCATCGTGGTGGGTCCCACGGCGACGACACGTGAAGGGATATCGGCCGCTTTCTGGATCGCCGCGGCGGTCGGCATGGTCCTCGCGATCGCGTTCACCAGTACGGCGGTGCGCCGCTACGCGACGACCGACCCGGCGGAGCCGACGACGGTGGGCGATGTGCTGCGGGCGCCCGGCGTGCTGCGCTATGTGTTCGTGAGTGCCGCAGTGCTCACCTCTGTCGACCTGCTGACCGCGTATCTTCCGCTGATCGGCGAGAACATCGGGCTGAGCCCGATCACCGTGGGGCTGCTGCTCGGTGTGCGGGGGACGACCTCGATGATCTCGCGCATGTTCCTCGGCCTGCTCGCACGCCGGTGGTCGTCCTCCGGTCTGCTGCTGTGGAGCACTGCCGGTTCGGCGGTGGCGCTGGTGACGGTTGCCCTCTCGAGTCAACCCGTGCTCCTGTTCGCGGCGATGGTGTTCGGCGGGTTCTTCCTCGGTGTGGCCCAGCCGCTGAGTATCACGATCATCATCGCGACACTCGCGCCGCGCGCCCGCTCGCGTGCGCTGGGGGTGCGGATGCTCGGCAACCAGCTCGCGCAGGTTCTCGTACCGCTCGCGGCCGGGGCGCTGGCTCTCGTGCTGGGGCCGGGGGCGGTCTTTCTCGCTCAGGCGGCCGGGCTTATGGCATCGGCAGGGTGGGAACTCGCTGCGCGCCGGGACAGTGCCCCCGAGTAGCGCCCGCGTCAGGCGGTGACGAACCGCACCGAATCCGTGAGCGCCGCGCGGGTGGTTCGGTACCTGTTCACGGGGTGGTCCTCCGCGGGATAACCGAACGCGACTCCGAGGAGCACCTTGCGGTCGGGTGGGATGCTGAAGTGTTCCCGGATGAACGGGGCGGCATAAGCGAAAGCGCCCTGCGGTACGGTGCCGAGTCCCAGGGAATGCGCCGCGAGCAGCAGATAGCCCGCGTACAGGCCCGAGTCGACGGCACCGTATGTGCCCTGTTCGGTCGCGGTGGTGACGATCGCGACGTGCGGAGCTCCGAAGAGCTCCCAGTTCAGAAACGCCTGTCGAGCGCGCGCCGCGCGGTCGTCGTAGCCGATGTCGAGGGCCTCATAGAGCTGCCGCCCGCTCTCGCGCCGGCGTTCCCGGTACACGCCGGTGTACTCCCGCGGGGTGTCGAAGTCCGTGGGTCGCGACGGCCCTTCCGAGCGGATCTGCGCAGTCAGCCCTGCCCGGAATCGCTCCGTGGCGGCTCCGGATGTCACGATCACCTGCCAGGGCTGGGTGTTGCACCACGACGGAGCGAGCTGGGCGAGCGTGAACATGCGCTCGATGGTCGCCGTCTCGACCTGCCGCGGCTCGAAGGCACGGCAGCTCCAGCGTTCGCGCAGCAGTTGTTCCAGAGGGCCGGAGGGGTCGGCAGGAGGTGCATCTAGAGAGTGCGAAGTCGCCATCGAGGTCATCACCGCCGGGTTGTGGAGGGGTCTGTAGGAACAGTATATTATCTACGATGAGGATGTCGAGCGGGGGTCGAGGTCCGGTCTGGGCGTGGTTCGGCCACTCGTGGCGACGGCTCGCGATTCTCATAGCGGCACTGGCCGCGTGTACAGCGCTCATGATTCTCGTCGGTGCCCCGGCACCATTCCTCCTCGGCCCTCTCGTCGGTGGCGGCATCTTCTCGCTTGTCGTGAAGGCGGACTGGGGCGTGCCGGACGCGATCCGCCACGGCGGCGTAGCTGTCGTCGGCGCAGGTGCCGGTGCGCTGATCGATCCGGATGCCGGTGTGAAGCTCTTCGAGTCGCCGCTGGCAATCGTCGGGGGTGTGGTCGTCACCATCATCTTCTCGCTCCTGACCGGGCTGCTGCTCCTACTCTCGCCGCACATCAGTATCGCGACGGCGCTGCTCGGGTCGCTGGCCGGTGCTGCCTCCGGGGTCTCGGCCATGGCTCGGGATGTCGAAGCAGACGAGGTCGTCGTCGCCGCCATCCAATATGCGCGAGTCGTGGTCGTGATCGCCGCCATCACCCTCGCAGCGGCAGTTCTCGGGGCAGAAGCATCGGGTGACGCGAGCGCGCCAGTGGCTGCGGGCGGCTCACTCCTGCTCGATCTCGGGTTCACACTCGTTTCGGCCGGTGGCGGCCTCGTGTTGGCGCGGCTGCTGCCTTTCACCGGAGCGGCGCTGTTGTACGCGACGCTCCTGGCGGTCGTCGCCGCATGGTTGCTCCCGATTCCCGTCGGAATACCTGTTCTGATCCTGGACGCGGGCTATGCGAGCATCGGCCTGGCAGTGGGGTTCTCGTTCACGGTGGCGACAGTGAGAACGCTGCGACGGGTGTTCCCCATCGCACTCGTGCAGATCGTGGTCTGTGTCGCAGGTTCCGCAGGGCTCGGTCTTCTGTTCGCGGAGGTGCTCGGGGTGTCCCCCCTTTCGGGGTTCCTCGCGATGTCGCCAGGTGGGCTGCCCACAGTCGCCGCGATCGCCGTTCAAGCCGGAGACGACGTTGCGCTGATCATCGCCATGCAGCTCCTGCGCATGTTCCTCGCGATCATCACTGCGGTGCTGATCGCCGTGGGTATCAACGGGTACAGCCGACGGGCACGCGGTGGCGCCGTCGACGGCGACGCCCCACCTGGAGGATTGGGTATATAGGATATACTCATCGTGGCGATGCAGCCCAGCAGAGAGGTGCGTTCAATGAAGATCGGATATATCGGACTCGGCGTCATGGGTGCGGGCATGGTGCACAACCTGATCGACGCCGGACACGACGTATACATCCACGACCTTGATCGTGATCGCGGCGCAGAGTTCGAGTCCCGTGGCGCGACGTGGGCGGACAGTATCGCCGAGCTCGGCCGAGAATCGGCAGTGGTGTTCACCTCGTTGCCCGGACCGGTGCAGATGCGCGCCGTCGGCATCGACGAAGGTGGCCTCGTCGGCTCGATGGCTCCGGGCAGCGCGTGGTTCGACCTGACGACCAACTCGCCGGCGACTGTCCGGGAGGTTCACGCTGCGGCGGCGGAGCGGGGCGTACAGGTGCTGGACGCGCCCGTGAGCGGCCGACCGGCCGGTGCGCGTAGCGGAAAGCTCGCGATCTACATCGGGGGCGATGTCGGTGTCTACGACCAGCATCGAGAACTGCTCGATACCATCGGCGACCGCGTGATGTACGTCGGCGGCATCGGCTCGGGCAACATCGCCAAGCTCGCCCACAACTGCGCGAGCATCAGCATCCGCGCGGCGATCGCCGAGGTCATGAGCCTGGGGGTGAAGGCGGGCATGGAGCCGGACACTCTGTGGGCTGCGATGCGGCAGGGTGCGATCGGGAGGGCGCGGACCTTCGACTCGATCGGCAAGCGCTACCTGCAGCAGGCGTATGAGCCGCCGTCGTTCGCGCTGGCGCTGGCGGACAAGGACCTTCGGCTCGCGCTGGAACTCGCGGACGAACTCGACGTTCCGATGAGCGTTGCGCGTACCGCTCAGCAGGACTATCGCGAGGCGCTCGATCGCGGGTGGGGCGGCAAGGATTCGCAGTCGCCGATGCAGTTGCAGAACGAGCGGGGCCGGCGTCGACATCCGGCTGTCGGACGCCCAGGTCGACAAGGTGCTCGAGGAGGGGTGACAGTGAGCGATGAAGAACTGAACGACGATAGCCTCGGGCGCCGGGTGCTCACCGAGTTGATGGGCGAGACCTACCTTCGCGAGAAGGATGCGAAGCGCAACTCCTTCAATGACGTGCTGCACGACTACTCCGCCGACGTCTGCTTCGGCCGGGTGTGGTCGCGGGAGGGGATCGATCGCAAGCAGCGAAGCATCCTGAACATCGCGATCCTGACGGCGATGAACAGGCCGAACCAGCTCAAGAATCATGTCGAAGGCGCCCTCAACAACGGCTGCACCCCCGCAGAGCTCAAAGAGGTTCTCCTGCAGACCGCCGTCTATTGCGGACTGCCCGCCGCGACCGATGCATTCCGTGTCGCGGAGGGCGTGCTCCGGGAGCGTGGCCTCATCGATTGATCGGCGGCGGGGTCTTGCCTTTCGCTGCTATTGAGTATATTTTATTGTACCAACCGACGCCGACGCGAGTTCGCTGATCGGCGGCCAAGGAACAGAGAGGTTCCACGTGAAGAATCACACAAAGATGTCGCGTCGTCGTCAGGCAGTCCGCGGTCTCGCGGCGCTCACAGCCGTTGGAAGTCTTGTCCTGCTCGCCGGATGCGGGGGTGGCGAAGCTCCGGCGGACGACAGCGCAGATGGATTCGAGGCGGTGGCCTCCACCGGCTCCGGCTCGCCGGTCGTGCTGAGCCAGGAAGAGTGGGACGACCTCGTCGAAGCGGCGAAGGCTGACGGCGAGGTCATCATCTACTCCGGACAGCCGGCGTCGGAAGACGTCTTCTCGAAGTTCAGCGAAGCGTACCCAGAGATCGATGTCTCCGTCGTCCGTGAGCCTGCGGGCGACCTCGCGATCCGCATGGACCAGGAAATCGCAGCGAACGTCGCCGGGGCAGACGTCTCGTGGAGCACACAGTACGCATGGGTCGCTCAGCAGGGCGACGCCGGCAGCCTAGCCGCCTTCCAGTACGGGCCCGAGATCGCGGACGCCGGCTGGTCGGAGGCGACGCACGAGGACTACTTCATGCAGCTCCTGGCGTCACCGTACGTGCTCGCATGGCACACCGAGCTCGGAGAGCCCGTCACGGATATCGAAGATCTGATCGCGAAGGCGGGCGATCGACCTGTGGGCATTGCGGAGCCCATCTCCCAGAACGGAATGCACCAGCTCAACGCCTGGGTCGAGGCGTACGGCGAGGACATCCTCGCGGAGCTCGCCGATCTGAATCATCAGGTGATCCGCAGCACCGTGCCGCTGACGCAGAGCCTGGCGGCGGGGGAGACCCACTTCTCGGTGCTGACGACCCCTGACGTGGTCGGTACGATGATCGCCGAGGGCGCGCCCATCGACTACGTCATCCCGGAGGAGAACACCACCGGGTTCGCGTACGGTCCGTCGGTGCTCGCGAACGCGGGCCATCCCGCAGCCGCCCAGCTCTTCGTGAACTGGCTCCTCAGCGAAGACGGCCAGCAGGTGCTCGCCGATGGGCTGGCTCCCGCCGCGTTCCCGGTGCTGTACGACAGCACCGACGGTGCGCTGGACTGGGACTCGATCGACGCGGTCGATGAGCGCGATTGGCCCGAAGAGCGCCGCAACGAGTTCCGGGCGCTCTTCGACAGCTACTTCCTCGGATGAGTCAGGACAGTTCCCCGGCGCCGCTGGGCGGCAGGGTCGCGTGGGTCACAGGAGGATCCTCGGGCATCGGAGCGGCCGCCGCGCAGCTGCTGGCCGCGCAGGGCGCGACTGTCGGCGTCCTCGATCTGACCGAACCCGACAGCTCGCTCGCCTGGGCCTGTTGTGACCTGGCGGATCCGCAGTCTGTCACCGGCGCGGCCGAGGAACTCACCCGCAAGATCGGACCGGCCGATATCCTCGTCACCAGCGCCGGCATCAACGCCTCGCAGGAGGTCGTCGACCACCCCGACGACCTCTGGGAGCGCGTGCTGGCGATCAACCTCTCGGGGACGTTCTACGCGATCCGCGCCTGCCTGCCCGGCATGATCGAGCGGGGTTGGGGACGCATCGTCACCGTCAGTGCTACCGGCGGTGTCCGCGTTCTCCCCGGGAGGGCGGCGTATGGGAGCTCGAAAGCGGCGGTCATCGCCCTGACGAAGGCCGTGGCTCATGAGGGGGCGCCGCACGGCGTCACCGCGAACTCGGTGGCGCCCGGACTGACCGACACGCCGATGGCGGCGGATATGTACGACAACGACGCCGGCACCGCCGTCAAGGTGCTGAACGTATCCAACCCCATGAAAGTCCTCCTCGAGCCCATCGACATCGCCCACGGGGTCGCGTACTTCTGCAGTACGGAAGCACGCTACGTCACCGGTCAGCTTCTGCACGTCAATGGCGGCGCCGTGATGTGAGTCACGCCCCAGCGCCGCACCACACACAAAGGAGAGCACATGAACGCCGCGACCCAGCCTTCAGAGGCGACCGTGATCGTCGAACAGCTCGCCCGCCGATTCGGAGAGGCGGTGGCAGCCCGGGACTGGGATGCCATGCGCGCACTGTTCGATGACGGCGAGTTCAGCTTCAAGACGACCGGCCTCGTCAACAGCACGAACTATGAGGGCCTCGGTCAACAGGGCCCCATCAAGGCGCTGCAGGGATGGATTCCCGACGACTATCAGATCGAGGGCGTGGAGCAGATCGTGACGGACGCCTTCGCCGCGCGCGGCCGCGTCGGCTATCGGCTACGCGTCCGCAAGCCCGAAGGCACCTTCCTGCTCGAGCAGCAGGCGTATGTGGGCCAGCAGGACGGCCGCATCAACTACCTGCGCATCATGTGCGGCGGGTACCGTCCGCTCGACGCCTGACACGCGGTAAGACGGCGGATGCCACGGCCGCAGGGTCGTGGCATCCGCCGTTCCGGGGAAGGACCCGCGGGATCAGCTGGCGTCCGGGGCGACCTGCGCCCAGGCGGCGGTGTACTCGGCGTCGCCGACCGGGCGGTCGAGCATCTCCGTCGAACCCACGGAGAGCACGAAGTACGTCACGAACGAGTCCGGCGAAGCGCCGTGCCAGTGCTCCTCGCCCGCACCGACATGCACGACATCGCCGGGGAGCAGCCGGTGTATGTGGCCGGTGCCGTCCGCGATGATGCCCTCGCCGGTTCCCATGACGATGATCTGGGCGACCTCATGGCGATGCCAGTGATTGCGGCCGCCGGGCTCGAACGCGACGTTGAACGCCCGGACGGGAGCCTCATCGATCACCGGGTCCATACGAAGTACGCCGGTGACCTGGTCAGGCCCGGCCAGTCGCACGGCATCGCCGGTTCGTCCTCTGACGATTTTCATCCGTGTTCCTCCTGCGGTGGTCGGTCGGCTCAGAACGCCAGCGTCGGGTCGATGATCGGTTTGATCTCGGTGAGGCTCTGCATTCCGCGCAGGGCATCGGTGACGCCGTCGAGGCCGAACCGCCCGCTCAGGATGCGGTCGAAGTCGAACTCGTCCTGGTGCGTGCTGAGAAACTGCATCGCCTTCCAGTACTGGGGCTCCGCGGCCGACATCGAACCGATGACGTTCAGATGGTTGCGCATGATCTTCGACGGCTGGATCGAGACCTCATGCGGGCCGACCTGCCCACCGACGAGGAACCGTCCGCCACGACGGACCATGTCGAGGCCCTCCGCGAAGGCGGTGCGCGCCCCCGACCATTCCATGACGATCTCTGCACCGTGCCCGCCGGTGAGCTCGCGCACCGCTTCGACGCGCGCACCCGGCTCGGTCACTGTGAGCACTGACACGATGTCGGTCGCGCCCCACTCCTGCGCGAGATCGAGGCGGGCATCCGGGGCCCCCACCACGATGATGCGCTTCGCGCCCGCCGCCTTCGCCAGCGCGGTGGCGAACAGGCCCAGCGGGCCGGAGCCCTGGATCGCGACGGTCTGCCAGGGCTCGATTGAGCCCAGCCGCTCATAGCCGCCGACGATCGTGCGCAGCGCGCAGCTTCCCGCGGACGCCCATTCGGGCTTCACGTTCGCGGGCACCTTGATCTTGTGCGAGGACGGGTACACGTAGCAGTACTCGGAGAAACCGCCGACCAGGTAGGGGTGACTTTCGCAGTTCGTCCCGTAGCTCTTGCGGTTGGCGCAGAGGTTCGGCTGGTTCGCGACGGCGCAGTGATAACACGTGCCGCACCGTCCGAGCGTGAAGACGATGCGATCGCCGAGCTCAGCGAGCCCGCCGCCCACGTAGGGGACGTCGCCGTTCGCGGCGACGATCGTGCCTGCCATCTCGTGGCCGGGGACGACCGGCGGGATCACGGGGCGGATGCCACCGGCATGCAGCGACCCGTCCCAGACGTGCACATCGCTGCCGCACACCGTGGCCGCATCCACTTTCACGAGGACGGCGCCAGGCTCGAGCTCGGGGATGGGGAGGTCGCGTACCTCGAGGTCTTCACCGAACCCGGTGATGATCGCGGCCTTGCTAGTCTCGGGCAGGGCGGGAGCTATCGACATGTGAGCTGTGCCTTTCTGATTCAGATGGCTTTGGCGGAGCGCAGAGCGTCGACGCTTGCGGCGTCGTGGCCGAGTTCGTCGCGGAGGATCGACTCAGTGTCGGCGCCGAGGGCGCCTGGACGGGTCGGTTCCACCATCGGCGAGTCGGAGAGCAGCACGGGGCTTGCCCAGGTGTGCCATGTCCCATCGGCCTCGGTGGTCGCGCGGAGCATATTGCGGTGGATGAAGTGGGGATCCTCGAGCAGCTCTGGCAGGGTCACCACCGGGGCGCACGGGATGCCCTGCGCCTGCACCACTTTGAAGATCTCGTCCTTGGTGTGGCGACGCGCCCAATCTGAGACGATCTCGTCGACGAGATCGATATGCGCGGCGCGCCCGGACATGTCGTCGAGCCGGGGGTCGTCAGCCCGCGGGTCGCCCATGATGGTGCGCAGGGCACCCCAGTGCGTCGGTGACGGGCACAGGATGGTGATCCATCCGTCAGATGCTTCATAGGCGTTATACGGAGCCACGGCCAGGCCCCCGTGCCGGTTGCCGGTGCGCTCCGGCGAGTTCGCATCGCTGAGCAGGGCGGCGATGTTGGACGAGAGTGCAGGTACGATCGCATCCTGCAGCGCGACCTCCACTTCCTGACCGACCCCGCTGCGCTCGCGCTGCAGCATCGCAGCCAGGATGCCGACCGCGAGATGGGTACCTCCCATGAGATCGACGACGGACGGGCCGGTACGCACGGGCTCACCATCCATGAATCCGGTGGTGCTCATGATGGCGGCGCGAGCCTGGATTGTGAGGTCCATGGCCGTGTCGTCGGCGTATGGACCCGTCGAACCGAACCCGGATCCGTTCGCCAGGATGATCCGCGGATTCGCGGCACGCAGCGTGTCGTACCCGAGGCCCATCCGGTTCAAGGCGCCGGGTGCGAGATTCTGGACGACGACGTCCGCGGTCCGAACCAGTTCGAGGAAGACCTCGCGTCCGCCGTCTGTGCGCAGATCGAGCTTCATCAGCCTCTTGCCGGCGTTCATGAGATTGAACTGCACGGAGTTGCCGGAGCCCGTCGTGGTCGGCAGGAAGCGGTAGGGGTCACCGCTGGGCGACTCGATCTTGATGACGTCCGCGCCCAGTCTCGCCAGCAGGAGGCTACTGTAAGGCGCCATATAGAACTGGCCGATACAGATCACTCGGACGCCGTCAAGTGCCGACATGGGAACCTCCGTTGGTCGATGCCGGGGTATGCAAAACCCGTAACAGTAGATAGTATATACCTGAATGGTCGCTGAGGCCGAACTTCCGAAGTCGGTTGCAGTGACCTGACTGAGTACATAGTCTACTATCTACGAATCGGTCGTCAGCAACCGATTCCCGCAGAGCACATGGACAGAGAGGTCCAGGATCCGAAGATGAGTCTGACTTCCAAAGTCACAGTGAGTGACAGCGCCTACGCGGACACCGCGACGGGCACGCTCGCGGCAGCACGAGGACGCGGCTCGGGCGGCCGGCGCGACCGCCGACCAGCATGGCGGCCGAAAGCGGTACACCTCTGGTATGTGATCGCCGCCATCAGCGTGCTCTTCGTCGTCATGCCGATCGCCATCTTCTACGCCCAGGCGTTCGAAGACGGCGGCGCGGCGATCGGCAGACTCACCAATCTGCCGCGGTTCGGTCAGACGCTCCTGACGACGGTGGCGCTGGCGGTCGGATCGACCGTCCTCGCCCTCGTCGTCGCGGTCGTGATGGCGGTGCTCGTGCAGCGCGTCCCTGCGCGGTTCCGTGGAATCGCGACGATCATCCCGCTGCTGCCGCTGATGGTGCCCCAAGTCGCACTGATCATCGGCTGGGTGTTCGTATTCGCGCCGACGGTCGGTTA
Organism: Microbacterium invictum; assembly: GCF_014197265.1. Lineage (NCBI taxonomy): Bacteria > Bacillati > Actinomycetota > Actinomycetes > Micrococcales > Microbacteriaceae > Microbacterium > Microbacterium invictum. The sequence goes on from NZ_JACIFH010000001.1 coordinate 3,362,536, forward strand.
CGGCAACACGCTCCTGCGGCAGCTGCCGTTCTTCTCCGGCCTGGTCGAGGGCCCCTTCAACGTCTACTCGGCCGAAGCGATCATCCTCATCACCGGACTCGACCTCGCCGGTATCGCCTACACGATGGTGAGCGCGCGCTTCCAGGAGATCCGTGGATCACTGGAGGCTGCGGCGCGGTTGTCGGGGGCTTCCCGCTTCACGGCATTCCGCACCGTGACCCTCCCTCTGCTGCGCCCGGCACTCCTTGCCGGTGCCGTGACCACCTTCCTCCTCGGGCTGGGACAGTTCACTGCTCCGCTGCTGCTCGGTGGCCGTGCCGGCATCGATGTGCTGACCACCGAGATCTTCCGGGTCCGGGAGAGCTTCCCCATCGACTACGCCTTGACCGCGGCAATCGGTCTGCCCCTGGTTGCCATCGGCATCCTCTCGATCGTGTTCCAGCGCCTCACGCTGGGCGACCAGCGGCGCTACGCGTCACAGGGTTCGAGCGGTGGCGTGCCTTCGCGTGAGACCTCGATCTGGGCGTTCGTAATCATCGTGGTCTATGCCGCCGTGACCGTCGTGTTGCCGCTCATCGGGCTGGGGCTCGTCGCCTTCTCGAAATTCTGGAACGGCAATCTGGCGCAGATCGAGTTCACGCTCGACCACGTGATCAGTGGCCTTACCGATCCGGTGCTGCTGTCGTCGGTGCAGAACACGGTGGTGTTCTCGCTGGCAGCGATTCTGATCGCCGTACCGATCGGGTTCATCGGCGCCATGGCCATGACGTCGACGTTCCGAGCTCCGAAGTTCGCTCAGTACGCCCTCGACCTGGCGTTCGTGACGCCGCTGGCGGTGCCACGAGCGGTCCTGGGTATTGCGGTGATGTTCGTCTTCCTGCAGCCCCCGTTCAATCTTTTCGGTAGCCCGTGGCTGTTCGTCATCGGCTACGTCTACATCGTGCTGCCGTTCGCGCTTCGCGCCCAGCACTCGAGTCTGCTGGGGGTCGATCCACGGCTGTACGAAGCGGCGCGAGTCTCGGGCGCGGGCTATTTTCGAACCCTCTGGGGAATCGCACTACCGCTTGCTCGTCGCGGTGTCGCGGCGGCGGCGACAGTGATGTTCATCCTGCTCTCCCATGACTTCGCGGTGTCCGTCATGCTGCGCACGCCGCGCACGTACGTGATGGGGACTCTGCTCTACGACACCTGGACCACAGGGGTCTACCCCGAGGTTGCAGTTCTCGCGCTGGTCATCACCGCCGTGACCGGAATCGGAGTCGCGCTGACGCTATTGGTGGGCGGCCGATCTGCACTGGAGAAGATGTGATGACGACGGAAGCAACCTTGGAAACGACGATGGAGAAGAACATGGCCACGAACACCGCCGAGGCGGACGTGAAGCGCCCCGAGGCGAGCGTCGTCGGGCTGAGCAAGAGCTTCGTCAGCAAGAAGCGCGACGTGCACGCCGTGCGCGGCATCGACCTCAGTATCAGGAAGGGCGAATACGTCGTCGTGCTTGGGCCGAGCGGCTGCGGAAAGTCTACGCTGATGCGTTGCATCGCGGGGCTCGAGCAGCCGACTGCGGGAACAGTCCGGCTGCACGGCCAGACCGTATTCGACGAGAAGAGCGGTGTCGACGTCAAGCCGGAGGCGCGCAACGTCGGCATGGTGTTCCAGAACTACGCCTTGTGGCCCCACATGAGTGTGGAAGCCAATGTGGCCTACCCCCTCAAGCGCCGAAAGGTTCGTGGTCCGGAACGCAGCGCGCGCGTCGCCGAAGTTCTCGAGACCGTCGAGTGTTCGGCGCTGGCCAAGCGGCTGCCCGCCGAGTTGAGCGGTGGCCAGCAGCAGCGGATTGCGCTGGCTCGGGCGCTCGCATCGCGTCCGTCGCTGATGCTCCTGGACGAGCCGCTCAGCAATCTCGACGCGCTGCTGCGCGTCAGCCTGCGCTCCGAGCTGCTGCGGTTGCATCGTGAACTCGGGTTCACTGCGCTGCACATCACGCACGACCAGGCCGAGGCCCTCGAGATGGGTGACCGCGTCGTGCTGATGCGTGATGGCGAGATCGAACAGTCCGGAACTCCCGAAGAGGTCTACACCCGACCGGCATCGCCGTACGCGGCGACGTTCCTCGGAGTGCGCAACAAAGTCACCGCAACGTTGAGCAACGGCCAGGTCTCATACGACGGAGGATGGATCAGGGGCGTCGACAACGTACTCGGAACCACAGAGGGCGCGACCATCAAGGTCTTCGCGCGACCCAAGGATGTGCGGGTCACCCCTCAGTCGCAGCAGGCCCAGGCCGCGCCGACCGGGGATGTCACGCTGGAGGGGCAGGTGGCGCAGGTCGTGCTGTCAGAAGGCGGCACGCACCAGTTCATCGTCGACGTCGGTGGTGCGCAGTGGTTCGCCGAGCAGGGGGATGTCGCCACTGTGCGCACCGGCGACCGCGTCGTCATCTCGGTGGAGCGGTCAGGCGTCCTGCTTTATGACAAGGATGGGCGGCTGTTGCCGGGAAGCGGGAGCAACGGAAAATGACTGTGACGAACCCCTCATCCGGACTGCCGCTCGCCGGCATCCGCGTACTCGATTTCACGCATGCCGCCGCGGGACCCTATGCGGCGATGTTCCTCGCCGATCTCGGCGCCGAGGTCATCAAGGTGGAGAAGCCCGGGCGGGGCGACGGCGCGCGCTACATGGGCGCACCGATGCTGGGCCCCTTGGAGAGCGACTACTTCGTCGCGATCAACCGCGGCAAGCGCGACGTCACCCTCGACCTGCGCTCCGCGGAAGGTCAGGAGGCAGCTCGACGGCTCGCCGCGAACTGCGACATCGTGCTGCAGAACTTCAGACCTGGCGTGATGGATCGCCTCGGCCTCGGCTTCGACTCCCTGAAGGAGCGGCGGCCAGGACTCATCTACGGCTCCATCTCGGCCTTCGGCACTGAGGGTCCGTGGAGTGGGCGGCCTGCCAACGACATCATCCTGCAGTCCGTGAGCGGACTCATGGGGGTCACCGGCGAGGTTGGCGGCGGGCCCGTCCGAATGGGCACGCCGGTCAGTGACTACTCGGCCGGTCTGTTCTGCCTCGTTGGTGTGCTCGCCGCTCTTCACGCGCGCGACGAGCATCCCGAGGGACAGCACATCAAGATCTCGATGATCGATGCCAGCGTCGCACTACTCGCGAACTACATCCCCGTGGTCGCGGGAAAGGGGGAGCGGATACCGCGCCTCGGCCGAGGGCACGCCCAGATCGTGCCGTACCAGGCGTTCGAGTGCAGCGACGGCAACTTCGTCATGGTCGGTGCATTCACCAATGGGTTCTGGCGCAGCCTCTGCGCCGCCGTCGGCCGGGATGAGTGGATCGAGGATGAGCGATTCGCCACGAATGCCGCTCGCGTCGAGCACCGGGAACTGCTGATCCCACAGATCGCAGAGATCATGCTCACGCGCACGCGGGACGAGTGGCAGGATGCTCTGGACGCCGCAGACGTACCGAATTCTCCGGTGCTCGAGCTCCACGAGACGCTGGAGCTCGACCAGGTGAAGGTCAATCGCACCGTGCAGTGGGTCGGCGAAGGTGAATCGGCCGTCCCGACGGTCCGCAATCCGGTGCGCTCGCCGGAGTGGCCTGAGATCGAGCCTCTCAGCCCGCCGCGACTGGGGGAGCATTCGGTGGAAGTACTGCGCGAGGTCGGCGGCATGTCCGATGCCGAGATCGACGAGCTGCTCGCCGCCGGCGTGACAGACACGCCCCTTGCACGGGCAGCGGGCGACTGACCGAGTATCGTCTATACCATCGCGTTTCGATCAGGCAGAGGGGATGGCCACGGATGGCCACGGATAGTCGCACCAAGCGGCCGGAGACATTGGTCTCTTATGCGATTCGTCGCATCAGGACCGAGATCTCCGACGGCACGATCAAGCCAGGTGCGCGCCTCTCTCCGCACCAGCTCGCCCCCGAGTACGGGCTGTCGCACATTCCCATCCGGGAGGCGCTGGCGTCGCTCGCCGCGACGGGGCATGTGGTACACAAGCAGAGCCAGGGATACTTTTCGCGCGAGCTGTCGGCGGAGGACCTCACCGACATCTACCACTGGCGAGAGGTGCTGGAGCCTGAGGCGTACACGCTCGCCGCGCCTGACCTGACCGACGAGGACTTCGCGGTGCTGCGCGGCCTGATCGACCAGATGGCCGCACTGACGGCGCCGGAGCAGCGCTTCGAGTATCTCGAACTCAATCGCGAGTTCCACTTCGTGATCTTCCGGCGCGCCGGCTCCGATCGGCTGCTGCGGTTCCTCACCTATCTGTGGGACTCGGTGGAGCCGTATGGCTCGCGTGGCGCCCATGACCTGCGCAGCAGTGAGATCAGCCACGCTGAACACCTCGAGATGATGCCGATCATCGAGAGCCGCGATCCGGAGAAGATCGTGGCTGTCATGGATGAACACCGACAGCTCGGCACCGCGCACGTGGCTGCCTGGCTCGCTGGCCAGGACTGACCGGTATCGCCGGGTATCGGCTCTACTGTCGTCGGTCGCAGTATAGTTTATTGTCTTGTAGGCCCCAACGAAGGAGCACAGCGTGTCAGAACATGAGATACCGGAGCTGGTGCGAGTTGACGTGCGAGACCGTATCGCCGTCATCACTCTCACCAACGAACGGCGTCGGAACTCGCTCACCGTCGCGATGGTCGACCAGTTCATCGCCGCTGTGGACGCCGCCGAAGCGAACGACGGCATCGGCGCCATCGTCATTACCGGCGCAGGTGAGGCATTCTGCGCCGGCGCTGATCTGCGACACCTGGTCGGCGCCGCCAGCGCCGATGGGCGAGCCGAGGAGAGCCTGCGGTCCATCTACGCCGCCTTCCAGCGGTTGCATGCCTGCGCGCTACCCACGATCGCGGCCGTCAACGGCCCCGCCGTCGGCGCGGGAATGAACCTCGCGCTCGTCTGCGACGTGCTGCTCGCCGCCGAAGAGGCGCTCTTCGCCACACGCTTCCTGGAGCTGGGGCTTCATCCCGGTGGCGGCCATACGTGGCTGCTGAGCCGCCTCGTCGGCCCGCAGGCGGCGAATGCGCTTGTCCTGCTGGGGGAGGACGTCGACGGCGAACGGGCCCGCGAGCTCGGGCTCGTCTTTGAGTGCGTGCCGGGCGACCAACTCATGCCACGAGCCCTCGAGCTCGCCGCGAAGGCGTGCGTCGCCCCGCGTGGGGTTGCCGAGCGCGCCAAGGCATCCATCCGCGAAGCGGCAGCCTTCACCGACTACGGCCCCGCGATCGAGAACGAGATCACGAAGCAGCTCTGGTCTGCACAGCAGGACGAGTTCCAGAGCCGCATCGCCGCGCGCATGGCGCCCTCGAAACGGTGAGCTGAAGCCCGGATGCACGTCGAACAGATCGCGCGGGATGTCTGGCGGTTCCCGATCCCGATGCCCGAGGGGCACTGGATCGACAGTGCGAACGTCTACGCGCTCCGAGATGCCCACGGCGACGTGCATCTCGTCGACGCCGGCTGGGACACCGACGCCGCTTGGGGGGCGCTTGAGCAGGGGCTCCGCTCGCTCGGGCACGAGGTGACCGGCATCCGCTCGCTCACCCTCACCCATCTGCATCAGGATCACCGTGGTCTCGCGGAGCGCATCCGTGCGAGGAGCGGGGCGAGGGTCGCCATGCACAGAGCGGATGCCGCGGCTCAGGCATTGCCGCGCGGTACGACCGAGGCGGAACTGCGCGCTTGGGCCGTTCCGCCCCCGCGGTGGCCAGAATTGCTGGCGGCCGTGCCTGCTGGGCCCGCGCCGACCACCATTGATCGTCTACTGGACGACGGTGACCGACTCGGCATCCCCGGACTCGCGGTGACCGTCGTGCATACGCCCGGCCACTCGCTGGGGTCGATCTGCCTCGCCTTGCCCGATGAGCAGCTGCTCGTTACCGGCGACCACGTCCTTCCTGACTTCTACCCCGGGGTCGGCCTCAATCGGGGCGGCGCCGGCGACGACGCGCTCGCGGAGTATGTCAATTCGCTCGAGCGCCTCGCGCCTATGTTCGGCTGGCGTGGGCTGCCCGGGCACGGAGGCGTGATCCCCGAGATCGGTGTTCGCGTCGACGCGACCATCAAACATCAGCTGAAACGCGGGGAAGCGGCGAGAGAGATACGGCGGCGAGAATTGGATGCCACAGTGTGGCAGATCGCCGGTGCCCTGCGCTGGGGGCCCGGCTGGGAGGGACTTCGACCTTGGCATCGGGTGTCGGCATTGCGGCAAACGGCCATGCATCTGCGCTTCACCAGCGGTGATTAGTATATAGTTTACTCAGGACGCTACCAATGGAGGCCGCGATGACCACGACGGAACAGGCAGACGCGAAGTTCGAGAAGAAGCTCGCTACGGCGCAGTTCACCGACGAGATGCTCGACGAGATGCGAGCGCTGATCGGGACCGAGCTGCGCACGGCGGGATCCGTGAACAACGAGTATGCGGACCGCCACGCGATCCTGCGTTACTGCGAGGGCATCGGAGACGGCAATCCGCTGTGGACCGACGAGGAGTACGCGGTGCAGTCCGTCTACGGCGGCATCATCGCCCCACCGACGTTCATCTTCGCCTGTCTCGGGTCGGTGCAGGTCGGTTGGCGAGGCCTGGGCGGCTTCCACGCAGAGACGGACATCGAGTTCTACAAGCCGATCCGCGTCGGCGACAAGATCACCGCCACCATCGTCTTCGACGGGTTCGACGGACCGATCGAGGCGAGCAACTTCGCCGGCCGCCGCATCAAGGACTACCTCCGCCAGGAGTACCGCAACCAGGACGGAGAGCTGGTTGCGAAGTTCATCTGCTCTCGCATGCGATTCGAGCGCTCCGAGATGCAGAAGAAGCGCGAGACGCGCAAGATCGAGCTGCCGCATCCCTGGACTCCGGAAGAGATCGAGCAGATCGAGCGTGACGTGCTCGCTGAGACCCCCCGCGGCGCCGATCCCCGCTACTGGGACGACGTCAATGTCGACGACGAACTCGACGTCATCACTAAGGGACCGATGGGACTGAGCGACTTCATCGCCTTCATCGCATCGGGTGCCGCACCCATTCCGCGCATCGCGGCGCATGGCGTCGCACTCCGGCGGTTCGCCAAGCACCCCAAATGGGCGTTCCGCGACCCCAACACGCATGCCCTCGAGCCGGTCTACGCGGTGCACTACAACGACTACGCAGCGAGCCTGCAGGGTGCGCAGGCCGCGTACGACGTGGGTGTGCAGCGGACCGCCTGGGGCGTTCATCAGCTCACCAACTGGATGGGCGACGACGGGTTCCTGAAGCATGTCCACGGTCAGTACCGTGCCCACGTCTACCTCTCTGACGTGGTGCGTCTCGGTGGCAAGATCACCGAGAAGTACATCGACGATGACGGCGACCACGTCGTCAAGGTGGAGACGTGGGCGATGAACCAGCGAGGGCAGAATGCCATGCCTGGTACCGCCGTGATCAAGCTCCCGGTTCGGCCGCCCGCGGCGTGACAGCCACGCGTTCCCCGCGATGACGCTGATCACGATAGCCGGGCAGGACGGGCCGGTCGAAGCGTGGCTCGCCCGGCCGGATGGCGCTGCGGGCACCGCAGAACCACGGGCTGTGCTCCTCTTCATGGATGCGCTCGGCCTCCGCCCGAGGATCCATGAGATGGCGGACCGGATCGCCGGTTGGGGCTACGTGGTCCTCGCGCCCAATGTCTTCTATCGCTCGGGCACGGCCGACGAAACATCGCCGCGGAACGATCTGCGCCAGCCCGGCGCGCGCGAGGCGTTCTTCGGGGAAGCGGCGCCGCGGATGGATGCGCTCACGAGCGAACTCTCACGGGCGGACACCGCGAACTACATCGCGGCGCTCCAGGAACTCAGTGGGGCATCGTCCGTCGCGGTGAACGGCTATTGCATGGGCGTCCGCCTTGCGCTGCGGGCCGCGGGGGATCATCCCGACGTCGTGCGGGTGGCTACAGGATTCCATGGTGGAGCGCTCGTCACGGATGCCGCGGACAGCCCCCACCTGAGTCTGCGGTCAGCCCGGGCAGCGGTGATGCTGAGACATGGCGATGACGACCCGTCAATGCCTCCCGCGGCCATGGCCGAGATCGACCGCATCAGCCGCGTCGCCGGTGTGGAACTCTCGCAGGACGTGTACGCAGGAGCGCCCCATGGCTACTCGATGTCGGACACCTCGATGTACGACGAGGCTGCTGCAGAGCGTCACTTCGGGGAGCTGCGCCGCTGGCTCGACACCCGGCTGACCTGACGCTCGCTGAGCCGGACCGCCGCGTCGGCCTTGCAGGAGCCGGCGGAGTGAAGGACACGTGCTCATGGCGGCTCAGGACGTACGCGATTCCTGCGCGGCGGTGGAAGGGGTGGCAGCCCAGCTGCGGAGAAGATCGAGGGCGTCGGCGGAGGAGGAGCCCCTCTCGGCCAGGTATGTCGCCAGTCGGATCTTCGGCGCGGACGGAAGAGCCAGCGTCTGATAGGTGAGCGCCATCTCGCCGACGACGGGATGGGCAATGCGCTTGATGCCGGTGGTGTGGGTGCGTACGGTGTGGCTTCCCCACCACGTGCGGAACTCGCTGCTTCGGGTCGCGAGTTCTCCGACGAGGGCGGCGAGTTTCCTGTCGCTGGGGTCCTGACCGGCGAGGAGTCGCATCGCGGACACGGATTCGCGCGCGACCACATCCCAGTCGGGGTAGAACTCTTGAGATCGCGGGTCAAGGAACAAGTAGCGGGCGGTGTTGAGAGGGGTGGTGCCCTCCGGGAACAGGTGCAGGAACAAGGCCCTCCCGAGAGAGTTTGATCCCATCGGATCGCCGAGCCTGGACAGCGCGACGACGGGGACGTCTCTCATCGTGTCGAGAAGCTGTTCGAGTTGGGGCGAGAGCCGCGTTGCGGGCTTGGTTCGTGACGGTCTGCCGACACCGGTGGCATTGCGGGCGAGATCGAACAGATGCTGCGTTTCGGCCTCGTTGAGTTGCAGGGCGTTGACGAGGGCGTATAGCACGCTTTCGGACACGCCGCCGAGGTCGCCTCGCTCCATTCGCGTGTAGTACGCGGTGCTGACGCCGGCGAGTTGCGCGACCTCTTCGCGGCGGAGTCCTGGCACGCGTCGTTCTCCGCCGAACGCCGTGATGCCGGCGACCTCGGGAGTGATGCGTCCGCGCAGTCCGGTGAGGAAATCCTGCACCTCGTGCCTATTGTCCATACCTTCGACGCTAGTCCTCGACCCGGTCGCCGCGGGAGCCACCACCATTGACCCCTTCACGAGCCGTGGGGGTGAACGCTGGTGACTCTCACCCGGTTGGCGGTCCGGCGTACCGTCGGAGCATGACCACTCCGAACCTCAACCTGAACAACGGTGTCGAGATCCCCGCCATCGGGCTCGGCGTCTTCCAGACCTCTCCCGACGAGACCGTCGCCGCCGTCGTCGCGGCGCTGCAGGCCGGCTACCGGCACATCGACACCGCTGCTGCGTACGGCAACGAGCGCGAGGTGGGTCAAGGCATCCGCGACTCCGGTGTGCCCCGCGAGGACATCTTCATCGAAACCAAGATCTGGATCAGCGACTACGGCTACGACGAGACGCTGCACGCATTCGAAAAGAGCGCCGCGAAGCTTGGGGTCGACCAGATCGACCTGCTGATCCTGCACCAGGCATTGCCGTCGGCATTCGACAAGACCGTCGGCGCGTACAAGGCTTTGGAGAAGCTCCTCGCTGACGGAAAGGTACGGGCGATCGGTGTCAGCAATTTCATGGTCGAGCATCTGACGGACCTCCTCGCGCAGACCGACGTGGTGCCCGCGGTGAACCAGATCGAGGTGCACCCCTACTTTCAGCAGCGCGAGGTGCAGGCCATCGACGAGAAGCACGGCATCCTCACCCAGGCGTGGTCACCGATCGGCGGCATCACGTCCTACCGGGAGTCGGCTAAGCGCAGCTTCGACGAGCCAGTGATCCTCGCGATCGGCGAGGAGCACGGTAAGTCGGCTGCGCAGGTGATGCTTCGCTGGCACATCCAGAACGGCATCCAGGTGATCCCGAAGTCGACCAAGCCGGAGCGCATCGCGGAGAACTTCGACGTGTTCGACTTCGAACTCACCGACGACGAGATCGCCCGAATCGATGCACTGGACACCGGGACACGCGGCGGGCCCGACCCCGACGCGATCACGCTCGAGACTTTCGGTCGCCCTATCCCCGAGGCATGACCGTCACACGCCGCACCCTTCTCGGAGGGATCGCGGGACTCGCCGTGACCGGCCTTGCCGCCTGCACGCGGCCACCGTCACCCACCTCCTCTCCAACATCCAGGAGCGTCATGCCCACCCCCGCCACTGGCAGCCGCGTGCTCGTCGCCTATTTCTCCCGCGCAGGAGAGAACTACTGGAACGGTGGCCGCCGTGACCTGGACACCGGAAACACCGAAGTGATGGCCGGTTTGATCTCCGACCGGATCGACTGCGATGTGTATCGCATCGAGGCGGCCGAACCGTACTCCGACCGCTATGACCCCACCGTGGCGCGCAACGTCGCCGAACAGCGGGATGACGCCCGCCCCGCGATCGCCGGGGACCTGCCCGAGCTATCGGCATACGACACCGTTCTCCTCGGCAGTCCCATCTGGAACGTGCAGCCGCCGATGATCATGGCGACCTTCGTTGAAGCGGTCGACCTCTCGGGAACCTCGCTGCACCCATTCGTGACCTATGCCGTCAGCGGCCTGGGCTCCACCGCATCTTTCTACCGTGATCTGGACACTGGCGCCGACCTCCGCGACGGCCTGGCCATCCGGGGGGAAGAAGTCCGTGAAGCGCCAGCCGGCGCCGACGTCGAGCAGTGGCTGCGCGCCGCTGGTCTCATCGAAAGGTAGACATCATCATGACCGACCCTCAGTTGACCATCCTGGTCGTCGGCTCCACGGGCAGCATCGGCCGACGCGTTGTCGACGAAGCCCTCCGGCGGGGACACCGTCCCCGTGCGCTCGTCCGCAGTCCCGACCGCACTCCCGCGTTGAACCCTGACGCGGAGGCCGTCGTCGGCGACCTCACCGACTCCGCCACCCTCGCGGCCGCGGTCGACGACGTGGACGCGGTGATCTTCACCCACGGCGACAACAGCAACGCCGAAGCAGTCAACTATGGCGCCGTACGCAACGTGCTCAATGCCCTGGCCGGCCGCCCGGTGCGGATCGCGCTGATGACGACCATCGGCGTGACCGTGCTGCGGGACAGTTCGAAATGGAAGCGGCGCGGGGAGCGGCTGGTGCGCGCGAGTGGCAACGAATACACCATCGTGCGTCCTGGGTGGTTCGACATGAACGACGCTGACCAGGTCGCCATCGCGCCCCGACAAGGCGACACTCACCAGACCGGTACTCCCGCAGACGGTGTCATCGCCCGTCGCCAGATCGCTCGTGTCCTCGTCGACAGCCTCACCAACCCCGAGGCGGCCCACAAGACGTTCGAGCTCGTCGCCGCCCGAGGCCCAGAGCAGGACGACCTCGGCCTGGTGTTCGCCGCGCTAACGACAGATCCTGACGACGCTCTCGACGGCCCCGGCGACGCGGCGAATCTGCCCCTCGACGGCGAGCCCGCCTCGGTCCGGACGGATCTTGACCACATCAGGGCGCAGCGCTGACCCGACACGGGCGCGGGAGGATTGTCATGAAGACTTGGCTGATCACCGGAGCCTCCAGCGGACTTGGAGCTGCCCTGGCTCACGCCGTTCTCGACCGCGGCGACAACGCGGTCGTGACCGCTCGCAACGCCGACCACCTCGACAAGCTCACCGCTGCCTACCCTGACACCACCCTCGCCGTGTCACTGGATGTCGGGGATAGTGAACAGGTCGTTGCAGCCGTCGATGCGGCAACCGCCCGGTTCGGCGGTGTGGACGTGCTGGTCAATAACGCCGGGCACGGCTATCGGGCTGCGGTCGAGGAAGCCGAAGTCGACGAGGTTGAGGAACTGTTCGCTACCAACTTCTTCGGCCCCGTCGATCTGATCAAGCGGGTGCTGCCGCAGATGCGCGCCCGACGCGCCGGGACTATCGTCAACGTCTCGTCGATCGGCGCGCCCCGCTCGAACCCCGCCTCCGGCTACTACACCGCCACGAAGGCTGCTCTCGAAGGCGTGTCGGACGCCCTCCGCCGCGAGGTCGAGCCGCTGGGCATCCGGGTGCTGATCCTTGAGCCAGGTGCGTTCCGCACCGACTTCTCGGGCCGGTCGCTGAAACAGTCCCGCACCGTCATCTCTGACTACGCCGACACGGCCGGCAAGCGTCGTATTGAGAAGGACACCACCCACGGAACCCAGCGCGGTGACCCCGACCGCGCGGCCACGCTCATCATCGACGCGGTTCACGCCGAGGTGGGACCTTTCCGGCTCCTCCTGGGCTCGGACGCGATCCACGTCGTCCGCGAAGAGCTGCAGGGGCGCATCGATGAGATCGACGCCTGGGCGCACCTGAGCGTCACCACTGACTTTCCGAAGGAAGACAAGGAATGAGCGTCTGGTTCATCACCGGAGCATCCTCGGGGCTCGGGCGCTCATTGGCGGAGAAGGTGCTGGAGGCCGGGCACCAGGTCGTCGCCACCGCCCGTGACATCTCCGCGCTCGACGACGTCCACGACGCCAATCCGGGCTCACTGCTCGCCGCAACGCTCGATCTCACGGAAACAGACTCGCTGCGCGCGGCCGTGACAGCCGCCCATACGCGGTTCGGCTGCATCGACGTGCTGGTCAACAACGCAGGGTACGGGTACACCGCCGCGGTTGAGGAAGGCCGCACCGAGGATGTGGCGCGCCTGTTCGCGACCAACTTCTTCGGTCCGGTCGAGCTCATCAAGGCCGTGCTCCCTGGCATGCGCGCCCAAGGGGCCGGCACGATCGTGAACATATCCTCGATCGGAGCTCGCGCGATGATCCCTGGCGGTGGATATTATTCTGCCGCAAAAGCGGCGCTCGAGGGGCTTTCCGGAGCGATGCGGAAGGAGGTTGAACCGCTGGGACTGCGGGTGCTCGTCGTTGAGCCCGGCTCGTTCCGCACCGACTTCCGAGGTCGCTCGGCTGATCACTCCGACATCCGGGTCGAGGCGTACGACGAAGTACTCGGCCGCACCGGAAGCGCTCAGCTGAGCGCCCAACGCGGAGACCCGAAGAGGGCCGCAACCGCGATTTTGGAAGCCGTCGAGCACCCCGAGCCACCCTCGTTGCTGATCCTCGGCACCGACGCGCTTGCCGGCTTTCACGCATCCACCGCCGCCGATGCAGCGGACGTCGAACGCTTCTCGCGCCTGACCCGCAGTACTGACGCCGACTCGTGACCGTCACCTTGAACTGACGCGCTCGACCTGCCGCAGCGTTCGGACGCAAGAGTCCCGAGCGCGGAGCGGTCGGGCCTGTCAGCGCAGTGGCCTCGACCCGCGTCGCCTGTCCCACTTCTGCAGGATCCCAACTCACACGCGTGCACAGATCGGCAAGGCTTCCACGTCGGTCGGCAAGCCGTTTCGGGCTCGCTGCGAGACGGTGGCCATGCCGAAGACGGCAGAACCAATCGAGAAAGTTGGGATTCTGATGGGACACGCAATGAAGCAAGTCCGGCGCACTGCGGTGGGGGGTGTCGCGGTGTTGGGATTGACGGCGGGTCTGCTCGCCGCGGGAGTGACCTCCGCAACCGCGGCGGAGCCAGTCGATTCAGCGACGCTGGAGGAGGTCGACAAGCCGGGAACGACAATGATCTCGGCGGCGCCGTTCGACGTGAGTGCGTACGGCTACACCGAACGCGAGTTCTTCGCCTCGGGTGAAGCGCACCGATTCCAGAACGCCGACGGTTCGGTCTTCGCCTGGTCGCCGCGGGAGAGCATGACCACCGCTATTCGGGGCGACATCGCGGGAGACTACAAGACGCGTGTCGTTGTGCGGCAGCCTTCCGCTGAGAAGTTCAACGGAACGCTGGTCGTCGAACTGACGAACGTCACCACCGGCAACGACGGTGAATTCACGTTCGCCGAGAGCTATGACACGCTGCTCACCGAGGGTTACGCCGTCGCCGTCGTCAGCGGGAAGAAGGTCGGAGTGGACAATATCGTCGCGACCCGGCCCGCCCGCTACGGCGACCTCGAAGTCGAGCCTGAGGACTGCGCCGCCGGTGCCTGCCCGGTCGACACCATGTCGATCGACATCTTCACGCAAATCTCCAAAGCGCTCAAGGACTCGCCGGACTCGCCGTTCGCTGAGATCGGAGGAGTGGACGAGGTGATCGCCGTGGGCCAATCGGGATCCGCCTCAAACCTGTCGGCCTACTACAACAAGATTCAGCCGTTCTACAACTTCTTCGACGGCTTCGTGTTCTGGGATGGCGCGGGCCCCCTCCGCACAGATGTTGCGACGCCCGGTGTGGCCCTGAGCTCGTGGACCTGGAACACCGGAGGGGCAGTCCCGGTCACCGGTGAGTACACCCGGGAGTGGGAAGTGAACGGCGCGGCGCACGGGTCGGCGTACGTGCACGAGTATTTCGACGAGGTGTTCGTGCGCGACGGGACGCAGCCCGGCGGAGCGTCATTCACCGACTGGCATCTGGGCATCGGTAACTGCGCCAGCAGGCAGGTCGGCACGAAGGTGCACGTCGGCCAGGTGATCGGCGCGGCGATCGACAACGTCGACACGTGGATCAGAGGCGGAGAGTCTGCAGCGCCCGACGCGACATTCCAGCGGAACCCCGACGGGTCGCTGGCCCTCGATGACAACGGTCGAGTGATCGGCGGCGTGCAGATCGCGGATGCCGCGGCTCCGTCCTGGCGCTACGAGTACAACACCGGTGGATGGACCTGCCCGGCCGCCGGTGCGTGGGCGGAGTACACGGCCGAGGAGTTGAACGAGATGTACGGCTCGCATGCGGGCTATGTCGCCGCGGTGACCGAGGCGACCGAGGCAGCGCTTGCGAGGCGTCACATTCTGGCGTCGGATGCGGCGAAGACGATTGCGGAGGCGAAGGCGTCGACGATCGGTGCTGCGGTGTCGGATGACTCGCAGGAGATCGAGGTCTCGATTCCGCAGGCGGCTCCGGGTGAGTTCGTGTGGTCGATCGATGGGTCCAACGGGCTGGTTCAGCTCGGTGATGCTGTCGAGAGCGGCGACCACTACGCCGCCGCCGGTGAGATCAACCCGGTGCGGGTCACGGATACTCGTGCGGGCAGCCCGGTGTGGTCGGTGTCGGCGTCGGTCAGCGACTTCGCTGCCGGTGACGACACGTTCTCGGGCAAGTACCTCGGCTGGACGCCGAAGGTGATCGAGAGTGGCACGCGGGTGCAAGCCGGCGCGGCGGTGGGGTCCGGGTTCGACGGGGGCAAGGGTCTGTCGGTGTCGTCGACGCTCGGCTTCGGTCAGACCGGTCATGACCGTGCCTCGGCGCTGCTGGGTGCCGATCTGGGGCTGAAGATCCCGCTGGAGGTCGGTGAGGGAACCTACGCCGCAACGCTCACCCTGACAGCCCTGAGCTGAGCACTGCACCACGGAAGGAACGGCGGTGCCCCGGAAGGACTATCCGTCCAGGGCACCGCCACAACCGGAGAGGGCCACATCACCGGGAAGTGAAGCGACGCCTGGAGTCGTACGCAACGCATGCACAGATCGGCAAGACTCTCACATCGTTGGGCAAGCCTCGATGGGTAGCGCTACGAGACGGTGGCCATGCCGAAGACGGCTGTATCAATCGAGAGAGTTGGGATTGAGATGGGACACGCAATGAAGCACGTCCAACGAACCACAGTGGGGGGTGTTGCGGTATTGGGACTGACGGCGGGTTTGCTCGTCGCGGGAGTGACATCCGCAACCGCCGCTGAACCGGTCGATTCAGCGACGCTGGAGGAGGTCGACAGACCGGGAACGGCGATGGTCTCCGCGGCGCCGTTCGACGTGGGCGCATACGACTACACCGAACGCGAGTTCTTCGCTTCGGGCGAAGCTCACAGCTTCCTTCTCAACGGGGTGCTCACTCCGATGACCGGCGACTACAAGACCCGCGTCGTCATTCGTCAGCCCTCTGCTGAGAAGTTCAACGGGACGCTAATCGTCGAGTGGTTCAACCAGACGACCGGCAATGATGGCGAGTTCACTTTCGCCGAGAGTCACGACACGCTCCTGACTGAGGGCTTTGCGTACGCGTCGCTGAGCGTCCAGCGAACCGGTGTCAACAACCTCGTGGCCACGCAACCTGCGCGGTATGCCGGTTTGGAGGTGGACAGCACCTCTTGCGCGCCCGTCACGTGCCCCAACGACGCCATGCAATATGACATCGTCTCCCAGGTCTCGAAGGCACTGAAAGACTCGCCCGAGTCGCCATTCGCCGACCTCGGCGTCGAGAAAATGCTTCTGACCGGGCAATCCGCGGCTGGCGCGTCGATCACGCGCTATCGCAACTCAGTCCAACCGGTCACCGAAGTGTTCGACGGCTTCGTGAACTGGGACGGCACCGGCGTCGAGGAACGGACGGACCTGGCCGTGCCTTACATCCGGGTCTCGTCGTGGACGAAGGCCGGAAACACGACGGCTGCCCCACGTGTGACAGGACCGTTCAACCGCGAGTGGGAGGTGAATGGTTCGGCGCACGGCTCGAAGTACTCCCACGAGTACTTCGACGCGGTGTTCGTACGCGACGGCACCCAGCCGGGTGGACGGTCCTTCACGGAGTGGCACACCGCTGCCGGCAACTGTGCGAGCCCGCAACCGGGGACACCGGTGCACGTGGGTCAGGTCGTAGGTGCTGCATTCGTCGCGGTCGATCGCTGGATCCGCACTGGCGAGGCTGCTCCGGCGTCGACGTTCTTCGAGCGGAATCCGGACGGAACACTCGTTGAGGATGAGCGTGGCTTGTCCGTCGGTGGCGTGCAGATCGCAGATGCCGCGGCTCCGCACATGCGCACCGCTCGGCAGGCTGGCGGCCTGTTCTGCATTTACGCGGGGCAGTGGGCGGAGTACACGCCCGAGGAGCTGAATGAGATGTACGGCTCGCATGCCGGGTATGTGGCGGCGGTGACCGAGGTGACCGAGGCGGCTCTTGCTGGTGGTTACATTGCGCCGTCGGATGCGGCGAAGACGATTGCGGAGGCGAAGGCGTCGACGATCGGTGCTGCGGTGTCGGATGATTCGCAGGAGATCGAGGTCTCGGTTCCGCAGGCGGCTCCGGGTGAGTTCGTGTGGTCGATCGATGGGTCCAACGGGCTGGTTCAACTGGGAGATGCTGTCGAGAGCGGCGACCACTACGCCGCCGCCGGTGAGATCAACCCGGTGCGGGTCACGGATACTCGTGCGGGCAGCCCGGTGTGGTCGGTGTCGGCGTCGGTCAGCGACTTCGCTGCCGGTGACGACACGTTCTCGGGCAAGTACCTCGGCTGGACGCCGAAGGTGATCGAGAGTGGCACGCGGGTGCAAGCCGGCGCGGCGGTGGGGTCCGGGTTCGACGGGGGCAAGGGTCTGTCGGTGTCGTCGACGCTCGGCTTCGGTCAGACCGGTCATGACCGTGCCTCGGCGCTGCTGGGTGCCGACCTGGGGCTGAAGATCCCGCTCGAGGTCGGTCAGGGAACCTACGCCGCAACGCTGACACTGACAGCGCTCAGCTGATCACTGTCCACTGAATGAACGGCGGTGCCCCGGACGGCCAACACCTCCCGGGGCACCGCGCCACACCCGATATCAGAGCAGGAGACATCATGCACAGCTTCCGTTCGCGCATCGCAGGCGGTGCGGCGATCGTCCTGCTGACCGTCGTGGCCGCAGCCGGCGTGGCGGCACCAGGGTGGGCCGCGTCAGACGACGTCACGTGGGGTGTGCGGGCGGCCGACAACGATCACGGCACCGAGCGGCAGAACTTCACCTATGTGGTAGATCCCGGCGAATCAGTCGACGACACCATCGAGGTGACCAACCACGGCGCGGACGATCTGGCGCTCGAGCTCTACGCCGCTGACGGGTTCACCACCTCCAGTGGGCAACTCGATGTACTGACGCCGGGCGAGGCGTCCACCGAGATCGGCGCATGGACAACTGTCGAGACGAGTTCCCTCCTGCTCGAACCGGGCGAGTCGGCGGCTGTGCCGTTCCAGCTCGCCGTGCCCGAGAACGCATCCCCTGGCGACTACGCCGGCGCGATCGTGTCCTCGTTGCAGACGTCGCAGGACTCCGGCCTGAGCGTCGATCGCCGACTCGGCATCCGCATTCACCTGCAGGTCGGCGGCGAGCTTGCGCCGGCCCTGGAGATCGCCGACTTCACGGTCGAGTACGACGCGGCGATGTGGCCGTTCGTGACCAATCCGGCGACAGCGGAAGTCACCGTACACAACAGCGGCAACGCCCGGCTCGCCGCCGGACAGACGGTCACCCTATCTGGGCTGTTCTGGAGTTCGACGAGCGAACCCACCCAGGTGCCACAGCTTCTCCCGGGTGAAACCTGGACAACGTCGATCGAGGTGACCGGCATCATCCCCTCGGTGTATCTGACGGCCGCCGGCGAGCTCGTGCCCACCAGGCCCGACGGTGAGGTCGAAGACGCCGTTGCCGCCTCGGTGGGGGTGTGGGCCGTTCCGTGGCTGCTGTTCGGAATGATTGCACTGGCGGCGCTGATCGCGGTGGCGCTGACGTGGGCTGCGAAGCGTCGTCGACGTCACGCCAAGCAGGCAGAACAGCAGCGGATCTCGGATGCCGTCGACGCCGCACTGAAGGAACGCGACAGCGCGACGACGTGACGCCCTTACCGGCCGAGCGGCCGCAGGTCCGTTCACGCTGAGACATGCCTCCCGCGCTGGCGGTCAAGTGGCCGCACCCGCCCCGATCGAGAATGGGACCAGGCGCCCCCCCTGGGGCGCGCCCTCGACGATGAAGGAGACGCCGATGTCCGATACCACCCAGGTCCTCGACGAGACCGCGCTGCTGGCGCGCGTCGATACCGCCGACGGCCGAGAGATCCTCGACGCCGCCACCCGAGAGGTCATCGGCCGCGCCCCCGTGCACACCGTGGTGGAGCTCGACTCGGCGATCGCTCGGGCCAGGGCGGCCCAGCCTGCCTGGGATGCGCTCGGCCATGATGAGCGCAGCGCCATCTTGAACCGTGTCGCCGACGCGATCGAGGCGAACGCCGAGGCCCTCGCGCGCGTGCTGTCGCGCGAACAGGGCAAGCCGCTCAACGGACCCAATGCGCGTTTCGAGGTCGGGGCGTGCGCCGGGTGG
Organism: Microbacterium invictum; assembly: GCF_014197265.1. Lineage (NCBI taxonomy): Bacteria > Bacillati > Actinomycetota > Actinomycetes > Micrococcales > Microbacteriaceae > Microbacterium > Microbacterium invictum. The sequence continues at coordinate 3,381,761 of NZ_JACIFH010000001.1, forward strand.
CTGCGCGCCGCGGCCGGAACGCCGCTGGAGCCCGAGATCGTGATCGACGATGGCGAGAACTACTCCGAGCTGCATTACAAGGCCGTCGGCGTCGTCGGCGCCATCGGCCCGTGGAACTGGCCGATGATGATCTCGATCTGGCAGATCGCACCGTCGCTGCGCATGGGAAACACGGTCGTCGTCAAGCCGAGTGAGTACACGCCGCTGAGCGTCCTCGCGCTGCTGTCGGTCATGAACGACGTGCTCCCCGCCGACGTGCTGATCGGCATCTCGGGGGACCGTGAGGTCGGGGCGCGGCTGGCTTCGCACCCCGACATCGACAAGATCATGTTCACCGGATCGACGGCCACCGGCCGCAAGATCATCGAGAGCTCGGCAGGCAATCTCGCCCGGCTCACCCTCGAACTCGGCGGCAACGACGCCGGCATCGTGCTGCCCGGCACCGACCCTGCCGCCATCGCCGAGGACCTGTTCTGGGGGTGCTTCATCAACACGGGCCAGACGTGCGCCGCCCTCAAGCGACTGTATGTGCACGACTCCATCTACGAAGAGGTCGTCGACGCGCTCGCGCGTCTCGCCCACCAGATGCCGATGGGCAACGGCCTCGACGAGAACAACGTGCTCGGGCCCCTGCAGAACAAGCAGCAGTTCGACGTCGTCAACCGGCTGGTGGAGGATGCCAAGGCGAACGGCGGCCGCATCGTCACCGGTGGCGCGCCCGCGCCCGGGCTGGGTGAGCTGTTCTACCCGATCACCATCGTCGCCGATGTGGCGGACGGCACGGCCATCGTCGACGAGGAGCAGTTCGGCCCGGTGATCCCTGTCATTCGCTACGCCGAGGTCGAGGATGCGATCGCCAGCGCCAACCGGCTTGACGCCGGCCTCGGCGCCTCGGTGTGGGGAGACCGCGACGACGCCCGTAAGGTCGCGCCGCGCCTCGAATCCGGCACGGTGTGGATCAACGGGCACGGCGGCATCCATCCGATGGTGCCGTTCGGTGGGGTGAAGGCGTCGGGCTACGGCCTCGAGTTCGGCGTGGCCGGACTCAAGTCGGTGGCCGTCCCCCAGGTGATCACGGGTTGAGGGAGAAGACATGACCATCGATACCGCAATCGTCGTCGGCGCCGGATCATCCGGGGCGGTGGTGGCCCGTCGCCTCGTCGACGCCGGCATCCGCGTGACTCTGCTCGAGGCAGGTGGTGAGGATACCAATCCAGCGATCCACGACCCCATGCGCATGGGGGAGCTGTGGCACAGCGCCGACGACTGGGACTATTACACGGTGCCGCAGGAACACGCCGCGGGTCGGCGACTGCACCTGCCTCGCGGCAAGGTGCTCGGCGGCTCGCACGCGCTGAACGCCATGATCTGGGTGCGGTGCGCACCGAGTGACTTCGACCACTGGGCCGCCCTCGGTAATGAGGGGTGGTCCTGGACCGACGTGCTGCCGGTCTACAAGGCGATCGAGGACTTCAGCGGCGGCGCGTCCGAGGTTCGCGGTGCCGGCGGACCGCTTCCGGTCACCGACGACTACGCGTTGGCCCCGATCCAGCAATCGATCATCGAGGCTGGTATCGAGGAGGGACTCGAGCACAATCAGGACTACAACGGTGACCACCTCGACGGCATTTCGCAGCAGCAGGTGACGATGAGCGAGAGCCGCCGCGCGAACACCTGGACGGCGTATCTCAAACCGGTGCGCGATCGGCTCGATATCAGAACCGGATGCCACGTGCATTCGGTGATCGTGGAGAACGGCCGGGCCGTCGGTGTGCGATACCGCGAGGACGGGCAGGATCGCGAACTGCGCGCCGACGAGGTGATCCTCTCGGCGGGGGCAATCGACTCACCCGCGATCCTGCTGCGCTCGGGCATCGGGCCCGCGACCCATCTGGACTCGCTCGGCATCGAGGTGGTGCAGGACGCGCCCGGCGTCGGTCAGAACCTGCACGACCACCTTCTCTCGCCCGTGATCTTCCGCACCGACGCGAAGACCGTCGGCCCGCCGACCTCGGGGATGAGCGTCACTCAGACGCACCTGTTCTGGCGATCGCGACCAGAGCTGGAGGTTCCCGACACGCAGCCGATCAACTTCTCCGTGCCGATGTTCGGCGAAGACCTCGAACCGATCGGCGACGACGGGTTCTCGCTGATGGCCGGGATCGTCACGCCCAAGAGCCGCGGCGCGCTCACGCTGTCGGGGCCGGGGTTGGAGGACCCGGTGCAGATCGATCTGCAAGCCCTGGCCGATGACGACGACGTGCGCTCGCTCGCGGCATCCGTTCGGCAATGCCGCTCGATCGGCAGACAGCCGGCGCTCGCCGGGGAATGGGGGGCGGTGGAGATCTACCCCGGCCCCGACGTGCCCGACGACGAGGTCGAAGACTACGTGCGGCGCACCGCGATCACCTACCACCACCAGGTCGGCACCTGTCGCATGGGGATCGACGCTGATGCCGTGGTCGACCCGCGGCTGCGTGTCCACGGCATCGGGTCGCTCCGCGTCATCGACGCGTCGATCATGCCACGCATCACCACCGGCAACACGAACGCGCCCGCGGTGCTGATCGGCGAGCAGGGCGCACGGTTCCTGCTGGAGGATGCCGCGCGGGACTGATAGGACGACAGAACGGCCGCGATCCACCGAGCACGCTCGAGGATCGCGGCCGTTCGTCGTTGAACAGTCGAACATCATCTGCTGCACCAGGAGTCATGGTCCCTACCCGCATGGGCAAGATCCGACCCTGGTCGCCGACCTAGCCTGGCGACGTGGGGGCACCGCAGCCCTCCGACAGCGCATCCGCGACGCAGCAGTCGCGAAACGAGGAGGCACGGAAATGAACAGGAAATCCACAGTTGTTGCGGGTGCGGCAGCATTGCTGCTGGCGCTCACCGCGTGCAGTGGCAGCACCGATACCCCCCGGGATGGCGGCGACACCAGCCCGATCAAGGTCGGTTCGGTCAATGCGCTCAGCGGCCCGGCGATCTTCCCCGAGGCATCCGAAGCGGCGCAGGCCGTGTTCGACCGGTTCAACGAAGCGGGCGGGCTCGACGGCCGCCCGATCGAATACACCATCCTCGACGACAAGGCCGACCCGGCGACGGCCGCGGCATCCGCCCGCGAAGTCGTCGAAAGCAACGAGTCGGTCGCACTCGTAGGGTCGGCGAGCCTGCTCGACTGCGAGATCAACGGCGAGTACTACGTGCAGCAGGACATCCTGAGCATTCAGGGCACCGGCGTCGACCAGGTGTGCTTCGACAATCCGAACATCTCGCCGGTGAATGTCGGTCCATTCGGCGACACCACGATGACACTCACCTACGGCTCGGAAGAACTCGGGCTGGAGAAGATCTGCGGCCTGCTCGAGGTCACCGGCGGCACGCAGCCGGCCTACGAAGCGGCGATCGCGGAGTGGTCGGAGATCACGGGCAAGGAGCTCGTCTACCTCGACGACACTGTGCCCTACGGTGGGTCGGACTATACGCCCTACATCGTCCGCGCCAAGGAAGCCGGCTGCGACGCCGTGTACAGCAACGCTGTCGAGCCGGACGGCATCGGACAGATCAAGGCCGCCGAGGCGCAGGGCTGGAGCGATGTCACGTTCTTGTACCTCACGTCCGTGTACAGCGAGCAGTTTGCGACGGCGGTCGGTGAGGCAGGCAACGGCGTATCGGTTCCGGCCGAGTTCGCACCATTCACGGATGACACGCTCGAGGCGAACGCCGACTGGCGTGCGCTCATGGAGGACAACGACATCTCGCTGACCTCCTTCTCGCAAGGCGGCTATCTCGCGGCCACCTACTTCATCGAGGTTCTCGAGGGTATCGACGGTGACATCACCCGGGAGGCGGTCAACGAGGCGCTCCGTGGGATGACCACGCCGATCGAGAACGGCATGGTGGGCACTCCCTGGATCTTCGGCGACGGCGAAACCCACAACTCGAACCGGGCCGGTTGGCCGGTCAAGCTCGAATCGAATGCCGGCGCGTGGGCAACCGCAGCCGACGACTGGTTCCTGCTGGACTGACCCGGACGCCTCGCCACAAGAAACATCGGCAACGGGGTCGCGCTGCTTGGCAGCGCGACCCCTTCACCAGGGGAGGAGTGACGGATGCTGCAAGGTGCACTGGCGGGATTGGCCGCCGGCGGCCTCTACGCGATCATGGCGGTCTGCCTGACCGTCATGGCGCGACTCGTCCGCGTCGTCAACTTTGCGCAGGTCGCGGTCGGGATGTTCGGTGCCTTTGCCGCCGTCACCCTGTCCGGCGGGGTGCTGGCGCCTTGGCTCAGCGCGGTCATCGGCCTGCTCGTCGGAGCGCTGATCTCGGCGATTCTGGGGCTGATCGTCGCGCACTGGCTGTCAGAGGCAGATGTGAGTGCGCGGTCGGCGACGACCGTGGCGGCGCTGCTGCTGCTCGTCTCGCTCTCGTTCATCCTGTTCGGCACCAAGCCGCTTCCGTTCCGGCCGCTCTTTCCCGGGCCGGCGTTCACGATCGGCAACGTCGTGATCAGTCAGGTCACCGTGGTGCTCGTCATCCTGGCGATCGCCGTCGCACTGGTGGCCAAAGCTGTGCTGACCTGGACGACTCTCGGCATCCGACTGCGCGCGCTGAGCGAGCGTCCGACGACAGCAGAGCTGGTCGGGATCCCATCGCGCATCCTGAGCGTCGGCGTCTGGGTCGCCACCGGCGTCGTTGCGACGTTCGCCGTCATGGTGGTCGCGCCGAGTCAGTCCAATGACGCCACGACCCTTTCGCTGACCATCATCCCGGCAGCCGCGGCCGCCCTGGCCGGCGGATTCCGCCGCCTCGACCTGGCCGTGGTCGGCGGCCTGGTGCTGGGCATGCTCGAGGGCGCCCTCGCCCAGACCGGTTCACTGACGATCGTGCGGTACTTCGTGCCGTTCCTGGTGATCGTCGCTCTGCTGCTCTGGATGCAGCGTAGGGAGGTGTGGGATGTCGCGCGCTGATTCCCTGACCACAGTCCGCAGGATCGGTACACCGGTCGGTGTCGCCGTGCTCGGCATCGTTATCGCCTTCGCGGTGAGCCTGCTGCTGCCCAACTACTACGTGTTCCTCGGCGCGAGCGCGATCGTCGCGGCAATCACGCTGCTTGGGCTCGGCGTCGTCACCGGCAGTGCCGGCATGATCTCGCTGTGCCAGATGTCGTTCGCGACGATCGGCGCCTGGGTGGTGACCGGACTCAACGTCATGGACGCTCCCGGCGATCCCGTGGTGTGGATGATCTGCGGCGGCATCGTGGCGGGTCTTCTCGGCGTGCTTGTAGGGCTTCCCGCACTGCGCCTGCGCGGGGTCAACCTCGCCGTGGTGACGCTCGGTTTCGCGTCGGCCGTGCACCTCACTCTCATCCAGCTGCAGTTCCCCGGCGCGACCGCCGGGGTGCGCGTGCTGCGTCCGGACTACATCTCGACCGACCGGGAGTTCTTCGTGTTCGCCGCCGTCACCCTCACCGTGTGCGCGTTGGCCGTGTACGGGCTGAAGGCGACGCGGATCGGAGCCGGATGGCGTGTGGTCGCGTTCTCCGAACGGGGAACCGCGAGCGCGGGCGCAAGCGTCAGCACCACCAAGCTGGGCGCCTTCGCCGTCAGCGCGATGCTCGCCGGGATCAGCGGCGGACTCGTCACGATGCAGGTGGGCTTCGCCTCGCCCGCGACGTTCGCGGTGCTGATGTCACTCGCCCTCTATGTGCTGGCCGTCGTGATCGGCAGCCATCTGATCGACATGGCGATCGTCGGCGGCATCATGTGGGTGGCAATCCCCGAGATCCTCAAGCAGTTCGATGTGCCGCAGGACTGGGCCTTCGTGGTGTTCGGCGTCCTCGGCATCCAAGCCATCAGCTCTCGGTCGAATCTCGGCGAGGGACTGCGCGCGGTGTTGCGCTCAAGGCGCCCCCCGCACGCTGCGACCACCGACATCATCGGAGCTGCTGCACCGTGTGCGATGTCGGCCGCTCCTGCCGTCGCCGCGGACGCGCCGGTGGTGCTGAGCGCGACCGGCCTGACGGTGCGCTTCGGCACGGTGGCCGCGCTCGACGGCGTGGATGTGACTCTGCACGACGGGGAGATCGTCGGCCTGATCGGGCCGAACGGGGCGGGAAAGTCGACGCTCACCGACGTCCTCACGGGGTTCCTTCCGCGGCACGAGGGCGACGTCACGCTCGACGGTGCGTCACTGCGCGGAGCATCACCCACCCGCCGTGCGCGACTGGGTCTGCGGCGCACGTTCCAGCAGGACCGCGTGCCGCCCGGTCTCACCATCGAGGCTTACGTGCGGTTCGTCGCGCGGCGCCGGATACCACGCACCGAGATCGACGACGTGCTCGACTTCTTCGGGTGTCCGGGACGCACCACTGCGCTCGCCCACGTCGACGTCGGCACCCGGCGCCTCATCGAGGTCGCAGCCCAACTGGCGGCCCGGCCGCGGGTACTCATCCTCGACGAGCCCGCGGCCGGTCTCTCACACGAAGCGCACATCGCGCTGGGGGAGCGGTTGGTGCAGGTGCCCGCCCGATTCGGCGCGTCGATCATCCTGATCGAACACGACCTCGACCTCGTCCGCCGGGTGTGCCCGCGCATTGTGGTGCTCGACTTCGGCAAGGTGGTCGCCGACGGAGGTCAGGACGCCGTGCTGAGCAATCCTCGGGTTCGGGCCGCCTACATGGGAGACAAGGAACTGCTGTGACGACACTGACCCTGACGGACGTGGCCGTCTCGCGTGGCGCCGGCCCGGTCATCTCCGGCGTCGACGCCCACGTCTCCTCCGGTGAGGTGCTGGCGGTGGTCGGGCCGAACGGGGCCGGCAAGACGAGTCTGATCGAAGCGATCTCGGGAGTGATAAAGACGTCGGCGGGGGACATCCGGCTGGACGGTGATTCGATCACGAAGCTGTCACGGGTGCAGCGCGCACGCCGTGGCATCATCCACGTCGAACAGGGACGTGCCGTATTCCCGTCGCTGACGGTGGCAGAGAACGTGCGACTCACCGCGGGGAGTGCCGATGGCGTCGTCGCGGCGCTCGAGTACTTCCCGGAGCTGCAGAAGCGCTTCACAGCACCTGCGGGGCTGCTGTCGGGCGGCGAGCAGCAGATGGTGGTGCTGGCGCGGTCGTTCGCGGCCCGGCCGCGCGTCCTGCTCATCGACGAGATGTCGCTTGGACTCGCACCGGTCGTCGTACAGCGACTGCTACCGGCGGTGACAGAGTTCGCCGCGCAGGGTGCCGCCGTCATCCTCGTCGAACAGTTCACCCAGCTCGCGCTCGGAATCGCCGAGCAGGCACTCGTGGTCGCCAGCGGTGCGGTCCGGTACTCGGGCAGCGCCGAGGTCCTCGCCGCCGACCCGGACCTGCTTCATCGCGCTTACCTGGGCGAGTCGAGCGTCGTGTCGTAGAAGCCGGCACCGGCCCGAGCGGGTGCCGATCCGGCAATCCGCTCTCTGTAGTTCGTGTCACCGCGCTGCGGGCCGCACTGCCGAAGGCGGAACGCCGAAGTGACCGCGGAACGTACGGCTGAAGTGGGCGGGATCGACGAAGCCGTTGGAGAGGGCGATCGTGGTGACCGACCGGTCGGCGTAGCCCGGGTTGACCAGTTCGTCGTATGTGCGCTCGAGTCGGCGGGTGCGGATGGTCGTCGACACCGTGGTGCCCTGGATGCTGAAAAGCGCGTGAAGATGCCGCACCGATATGAAGTGAGCACCCGCGATCTCGGCCGGACACAGATCGGGAGAACTCAGGTGGTCGTCGATGTAGTCGAGGACCTGCCTGGTGATCGACTCATGGCCGCTGGCCGCAGGGCGCTGGGATGCCTGCTCTTCGAGGAGAGAGCCCACCAAATCGACCGCCGACCGGGCGAGGCGCCGGGCGAGATGCCCGCCGAGGCCGTCGGACTGCTGCACGAGCTGGGTCAGGTACGACCCGACCATGGTCCCGACTCCTGCATCCCCGGCGAACCGGCGCGCAGTGAGCTGTCCCATTGCCTCGGCGGGCAGTTCGATGAGTTCCTTGGGAAACATGACGATACCCAGACGCACCCGGTCGTCGAAGACGAGGGAGTACGGGCGGTCGGTGTCGTAGATCGCCATGTCGCCGGCGCCCAGCGCCGTCTCACGGCCGTCCTGGATGATCAGGCCCTGTCCCTCGAGGAGCAGTGAGAACTTGTAGTACTTACAGGTGCCGCGGGCGATCAAGGCTTCACTGCGGTGGACGGAATGCTCGTCGGCATGGATGTGGAAGACGTGAATGTCACCCGACCCGCCGCTATCGAGCTGGCCACCGAAATCATCGGGGTGATCGGTGTGGACGTCTAGCGGCACGACCGAGTGCGAAACGGCGGTGCGGTAGTCGTCGAAGCCGACGAACGGCAATATCGGAAGGGTGGCGGGAAACGTGGTCTCGGGCATTGCACACCTCATTGTGGACTGCGTGGCGTAACGGCATCGTATACGATCTCACCCTATCATCAGGAGGCGAAACCGCGAGAGGGCCGCTTCTTCGCTACATTTTGACGTTCGCGAATGCGAGGTCGAGCCTCCGTCGTGTGCGTTGCGGCCGGCGGCGTGCCCACGCGGTGCCCACATCTGAGCGAGATCGGCAGTGATCGAGAAGTGCCCAGAGCGGAGTTCACGGCCCGCGAACGCCTGAGATTGCGCGGAAAACGGACCGAGAAGGAACGAACCCGAACGGTGTGAGGTCTCCGGACATCGGTGACAGTTCCCGTCCTCGGGGGCCGCGGGGTTGGCCGTTGCCGATGTACTTGATGCCCGGCGCTGGCCAGTTGTGCTCGGCGAGGAGCGTGCCGCGGTTGTCGAAGATCATGATGCCGGCGGCTTCGTAGGTCAGGTAGACGTCCTGCCCGCGCAGCGGGTAGCTGACGTTGAAGATGATGCCGCGAGCTTTGATCGATCCGTTCGGGTGAATGGTTGCGACGCGGATGCCCTCGCGGAGGCGGCCGTTCGGTGACGGCGCCGGGGGCAGTGGGTCGCCCGATTTTCGCGGCAACGGGCGAGGCCTCGGTGGCTCGGCCTTCGGTGTCGCGTCCCATGCCATTCGCGGCGTGATCCGGCCGGGGAGCGCCTGATGGGGACGCTCGGTGTTATAGATGTGGTCGAACTGGTCGATCTGCGCCTGCAGCCCCCGCAGGTTGCCTGCGATGGGTTGCTTGTCGAGGTAGCGGAACAGGGTCTGATGGAACTGCTCGTTCTTGCCTTGCGTGGTCGGCTTATACGGCTTCCCGGTGATCGGCTCGACACCGAGTCGGGTGACGTACTCGACCAGCTGTGCGACGATCCCGCGCCGCGACGGGTTCAGCGATGCCGTTGTCAGTCAGCAGACGTTGCGGCACCCCGTGAGCCTTGATCGCTTTGCGCACGACCCGGATCGCGTCCCTCGAGGTTCGCGCAGCCGACGGGGAACCGACCGTGCCGCAACGTCCGACATCAGCACCCGTGTTGGACTGCCGGTCTCTGTCCGTGTCGATGCGGAAGCCCAGGCGCGCGGCGTCATCGTCGAGCTGCGCCTCGACACGACGGGAGCCGGCGCCCTGAGCGATCCGGTCGCCATTCGGCCCGGTACGAGCGTGGCCTACGACGTCGAGACGGTTTTCACCGAGCCGGGGACCTATTTCCTTGCGGTGCGCGCCACCGCCCAGACAGCGGGTGAGGCGAACGACAGTCACGCGCGCGTGCACAACATCGCGCGAGCCCGAGTAACCGTCGCGCTCTGAACCCGTCCGGTCACACCTGCGTTCGAAGGAACAATGCATGACAGAAGCTACACTTCCGACGACGTATTTCGTCGCCGCCCGTGTGGCCGCCCAGGTGGGCGGAGATGTCCCCATTCCACACGCTCGAGTACAGAACATCGCTCGAGCTCGCGTTGCTGTTCTATCGGGAGCGAAACAATGACTGCAGCTGCAACAAAGACGTCCGTCAGATGGATCGTGACCACGCAGGAACACGCATGGCGAGAAGTGGAAGGACCGGAGCTCGGCTCGCTCACGGATCCCCCGAACGTCATCGTCGTGCGCGATGCGCCGAAGCAGGTGATAGACGGATTCGGAGCGAGCTTCAACGAGCTCGGCTGGACGTCGCTCGCTGTGCTCGACCAGACACAGCGTGACGACATCTTCCGCGAGATATTCGCACCGGGCGTCGGTGCAGGTCTCTCCCTCTGCCGCATGCCGGTCGGCGCGAACGACTTCTCTCGCGACTGGTACTCCTACGACGAAGTCCCCGATGACTTCTCGCTCGACCACTTCACCATCGACAACGACCTCGAGACCCTGGTCCCCTTCATCCGCGCGGCGCAGCGCGAGCAGCCCGACCTGCGCATCTGGGCGTCCCCCTGGAGCCCACCAAGCTGGATGAAGCGCAACGGCCATTACGCCGCGGCCCTTCCCGAGCCGTTCATGAACATCGTCGAGAACGGACTCCGCCCCGACCAGATCGGCACGGAGGGGACCGATATGTTCATCCTCGACGAACCCCACCTCAAGGCGTACGCCGACTACTTCGGCCGATTCGTCGACGATTACCGGGAGCTCGGTATCCCGATCAGCATGGTCATGCCGCAGAACGAGTTCAACTCCACGCAGGTCTTCCCCAGTTGCGCATGGACTCCCGACGGACTCGCTCAGTTCCTCCACCACCTCGGACCCGAGATGGCAGCCCGCGGCGTCGAGGTCTTCCTCGGCACCCTCGAGCGCCCCGACGACCGACTGCTCGGCGATGTGCTGCACGACTCACAGGCAGCTGAGCACGTGTCCGGGCTGGGAGTGCAATGGGCGGGACGGGGGGCGATCGCAGCGCTCCATCGACTCCATCCCGAGCTGAAGATCTATCAAACCGAGCAGGAGTGCGGTGACGGTCGCAACGACTGGCGTCATGCGCGCTACGCCTGGTCGCTCATGAAGCACTTCTTCACCAACGGCGCGAACGCCTACATGTACTGGAACATCTCCCTGCTCGAAGGCGGGCGCAGCCGGTGGGGGTGGACGCAGAATTCCCTGGTGGTCGTCGACGCGGATGAGGCGACGTACCGATATTCCTACGAGTACCAGGTGCTCAAGCACGTCAGCGCCTTCGTCAACGCGGGTGCGCGGGCGCTGGACTGTCTTACCTACTCGGGATACGCGAACCAGCTCGCATTCCTCAACCCGGACGGCAGCATCGTTCTGGTCATGCAGAACGACATGGCGGAGGACATGCCCGTCCGCGTCCTATTGGGTGGTCGTGTCATTGCGCCGACTCTGCCGGCGGACTCGTTCAGCACCTTCGTGATACCTGCCGCATAGCACGGTTCCCCGAACTTCGTGCGTCCGTGTTGGCGGTGGCCCCGCCGAAAGGCGGAGGGCCGCTCACGGTCACGCCTGGCCGTGAGTCGACCGGGGAGATGAACATCGGCGCGAATTCGAGGGCGCTCGCCGCGTCTGGACGCAAGCTCATCTTGCCGACACGTGGTGTCCTCCGTCAGTCGGTGTCGTGGGCGCCCCACACGCCTTCGAGGAATTGCCGCACCTGCGTCACGCGCTCGCGGTCCTCGGGAGCGCGGCCCATGAACATCCCGTGCGGGGCGCCCTCCCACACGTGCAGCTCGGCGCGCACGCCCGCCTTGAGCAGCGTGCGATGCAGTCGCACGGTGTCGGAGAGGAGGAAGTCGCGAGTGCCCGCGGTGAGGATCGTCGGTGGGAAGTCCGCCATGAACTTTCCGAACAGAGGTGATACGTAGGGATGGTCGAGCGGGTGTTCACCGCGGTAGAACTCGGCAACGTTGGTCAGCCCCCCCGGGTCCGATTCGTGCTCAGGTGTCGGCGGGGATGACGAACCGATAGGCGGACGGGCTGTCGGGAGTCCAGTTCACCCAGTCGTCCCGGACCTCAGGGACACCGTCGCGAGCGAAGCTCGCCCACGCGTGCATCATTTCCCGGGACAGGGTCTCGCGCCCCTGCGTGTGGCCCGTGATCGGGCTGCGGTCGGTAGTGCCGAAGACATACGGGATCTCGAGGCCGTGGCACGCGCCGAGCAGTCCGTCGAGGACGTCGGTTGTCTGGTCGAATCGGTAGTGCCACACCGTGCCGCCGCCGGCGACGACCGCGTGCATGATCTTGTTCGTCTCCTGTGCGAACCCCCCGGCGCCGAGGATTCGGACGAAGAGCAGGTGTGGCGGATCGGTGGGTGCCTCGAGCGCCATGGCGTCGTATTGCGCTTCGCTGTGCCCTGGCGCGAAGTGCTCCAGTGTCGCGATCACTTGGTCGCGGCCCATGCCTCGGGAGAAGATCGAGCTGCCGGCCAGGAGCGACGCCATCTCGTGGGCGGTGAATCCGATCATCAACTGCAGGCGCGCGAGGTGGTCACGGTCGAACGGCTGAGCGGGCAGGTCGTCGTCCAAAGAGGGCGAGAACCCGGGAATCGAGTCCATGCGCAGCAAGAACGAGCCGTCCAGACCCGCGAATGCGGCCGCCTGCCCTTGCAGCAGATCGTCCGCACTCATCTGCTCGAGCTCGGCGAGCGTCGGCTGCCCCAGCGCCTCCAAGACGCGCTCGGTCGTGACGCGGCTGTCTGCCGCGGTCGGGAACCGGCTCACCGGACCGGACTGCATGATGGCTCGCGTGAACAGGCCCTCGGCTGCCGGCATGGCCAAAAGGGCCGCAACCTTGCCCGACCCGCCGGAGTGCCCGGCGATCGTCACGCGGGACGGGTCGCCACCGAAGGCCGCAATGTTGTCATGCACCCATTCGAGAGCCAGCACGATGTCGAGCATGCCCGGCTTGGCCGACCCGGTGATCGGCTCACCGCTGTCGTCGCAGAGGCTGAGGAAGCCGAACACTCCGAGACGGTGGGTGACCGTGACCACGACCACGTCCTCTGCAGCGGCGAGTCGGTCGCCGTTGAACCAGCCCTCGTTGCCCGAGCCGTTGGTGAACCCGCCACCGTGCAGCCAGACCAGCACCGGGAGTGATTCCGAGTGGTTGGCGGGCGCCCATACGTTGACACGCAAGCAGTCCTCACCGACGGCGCCGCCCTCCAGCGGAGATCCGCCGACCGGATGTTCCAGCCATCTCAGGGCTGCGGCATCCTCCTCGTCCGTGAACACGACCTGCGGACACGCCGGACCGAACGATGTCGCATCGCGCACCCCTTCCCATTTCTGAACCGGCAGGGGAGGGCGGAACCGGTGATCTCGAGTGTCGGCTCCGTACGGGATGCCGAGGAACGCAGTGACGTCGCCTTGCACGTATCCGCGGACGCGCCCAGCAGTGGTGAGTACTTCGATGTGTGGCATGGAGGTCTCCGAACAGGTCAGCGGGCGCCTTTGACGGGCAGGATGGCGACGGCTGCGATGGCGACGAGCACGATGCCCGCCACCCACACGAGCTGGTAGCCGCCGGTGAGGACGACGATCTGCGCGGCCAGGATCGGGGAGAGGCTCTGGCCGAGGTTGGTGGCCATGCCGGCGATCCCGAGGTCGCGACCGGCGTCGGCTTCGATGTCCGGAAGCACGTCGACGAAGAGCGCCTGGTCCACGGGGAGGAAGATGCCGAACGCGATCCCGGCCACGATGGCCTGGATGAACAGGCCGGGCAGGGTGGGGCTGATCAGCGGGATCATCATCGAGACGGCCATCAGAATCGATGCGGCGATGACGAATGGCTTTCGACGTCCGAGCCGGTCCGACAGCCGCCCGGCGGTGAGCAGTGCAATCACGGTGAACGGCAGTCCGACCAGCGTGATGAGCGGGGCTGTGGCGCTGGCATCGGCCTGGCTCATGGCCGGGTGGATATAGCTCTGCAGCATGTAGAGTCCGAGCGCGGTGGACACTCCGTACCCGAACAACAGCAGCACGCGAGCGATCCACACCCACCGGAAGTCGCGATCCAGCAGCGGCACCAGGAAGCCTTTGAAGAATGCGCCCCAGCGGAACTTCGCCAGCTCCAAGTCCTTCGAGGATCGATCCCTGGTGAACAGCACGAAGAGCACGACCGCGAGCGCGACTCCGAACGCGATGATGAGGTACACGTCCAAGCCGATGGTGGCGAACAGGGCGCCCGCTGCGACACCGCCGAGAATGCCTCCGATGAAGTTGCCGAGCCCGCCCATGGCGGAGACCGTGCCGAGTCGGTCCTCCGGAACCCGGTCTGCCATGGTTGCGGTCAGCGGTGTCGACGAGGCGTTCAGGACAACCTGGGCGAGCGTCCACAGCACGACGAGGACCGCAACAGTGGGGGCGAATCGCACCGCGACCAGCAGCAGTGCGCCGAGCAGGCCGCCATACAGGATCCACGGCGCGCGACGCCCCCACTTCGATCGGGTGCGGTCGGAGAATACGCCGATGATCGGCTGCATGAGCATGGTGCCGATGGTGCCGATCGAGGTGACCAGCGCCAGCGCGCTGGCACGGGCACCCTCGAATTGGCCGAGAAGACCCAGCAGTCGCTGCTGATCGGCGGTCGCGGTGGCGGTGCCGGCAGCGACATCTGATCGCAGGTTGGTCAGAGCGGTCAGATCCACCCCGGCGTCGGCGCCCGTGAAGAAGCTCCCGAACATCAGCCCCTGCACCTGGTTCGGGATCAGGATCGCCAAGGCGCCGCCCCACACCGCGGTGATCGCGAGCGAGACGATCGTGTACCAGAGGATGTAGCGCCGCAGCGGCTTTCCGTGCGTGTACTGAACCGGAATGGCGGTGGTGGTGGCCGCGATTCCACGAGGATCGACGGTGAATGGCGAGTCATCAGCCAAGGTGCTGTCCCTTCATCGGGTGGTCGGACCGGCTTCGATGCCGGCGGTGTGATCTGATCGGAAGTGCTCGCGGTACGTCCTTCAAGGCGGTACGCTGAGATTATTACCCCATCCGGGGGAAAATGCAAAGCCCAGGTCGGAGAGTATGGACGCGCCAGCGATGCGGTCATGATGGAAGCACTCGAGAGTGCAGGAGCAACCGTGGCGACACCGTCCTCGACGCCCAGAGGCCGTGGCCGGCCGGCCCGCGTGAGCCGGACGAAGATTGTCGAAGCTGCACGCAGGCTCGACCCGGCAGCGCTCACTATGCAGGCTGTGGCCGACGAACTCGGGGTCGACCGCAAGACCGTCCATTACCACGTCAAGGACCGCGAAGAACTGGTCCTCCTCGTCGCGCAGGACGTGTTTACAGACGAGTTGGCCAGAGTCACTGTCGACCCGGCGGCAGACTGGCGGGAAGCGATTCGATCGTTCGCGGTCGCGGTCCGCGATGCCTCCGTCGCCGCGGGAGTGAACGCCGCACTCGTCCAGATCGACCCGGACAACGACTGGGAGGCACTCGCCCCCGCCGAAGCCGCACTGCGCGCGCTCCTGGGCGCCGGATTCGACGAACTCACGTCGGCGCAGCTGCTGACCACGGCCGGTGTTCTGGCAACCGGATTCGCGCGCGACCTCGCTACCGAGCGACAGGCGGGGCCCCGCGCGCAGCGGGATGCCGTCAAGCGAGCACTTCGCGCACATTCCGACGGCGGACTGCCCGCCCTCGAGCACCTCGTCGACAACGAGGCTGCCATCGACGCCGGCAACGAAGCATCCTTCCAGTTCGCACTCGAGATCATGGTGAGCGGTGCCGAGCAGATCCTCAGCCGCCGGGGGGCCTGACGCATGCTGGATCGATACCGGCACATGGTCGCGCTCGGCAGCTCTTTCGCGGCAGGTCCCGGAGTGCAGCCGATCATCGACAGAGCGGCGATGCGGTCAGGCCGCAATTACGCCCACCTCGTCGCGTCGTCGCTGGGGGCGGAGCTCACAGACGCATCCGTCTCGGGCGCCACGACGAGCACGATCCTGCACAGCCCGCAACGAACGCTTCGCCGGGTGTTCGCCCAGCAGATCGAGTCGGTGGACGAGTCCACCGATCTGGTCACCATCACTGCGGGCGGCAACGACCTCGGCTACATCGGCGCTGTCATGCGCACTGCCATGCTCAACCGCTTCGCCGAGTCCGGCCTGATCCGCCCGCTCGCGCACCGGATGCAGCGCCGGCGTCCCTTGGCACTTCCCGATGAGGCGCAGGTCCAGGCGGCGACGGATGGTCTGGTCGAGATCTGCCGTGAAGCTCAGCGACGTGCGCCGCGCGCGACTGTCCTTCTCGTGGGCTACTTGCCGCTGTTCGATGAGACGGATGCCGAAGCCACGGGATTCAGCCCCGAACAGGTCGCTCATTTCCGGGACGTCGACGAGCTGCTCTCACGGGCCTACGGGGAGGCAAGCCGTCTGACCGGCGCGAGGATGGTGGCTGCTTCGGGCTACCCATCCGGCCACGGTGTGGGCTCAGCGGATCCCTGGGTGAACGGCCTCCAGCTGTGGCGATCCCTCGCGTCGTCCTTCCACCCGAATGCGGCGGGGATGCGTGCCGTCGCTGTGGCGATCCTTCACCACCTCGATGAGTACAGCGTCGGTAGCGCTATCAACGAGTGAGCGTGCAACGCGGCGCTCTCCCGCGTTGGGTGGATGCGGCCGAACCCCGTTTCGCTCCGTGGGCGTCAGTCCCGCCGCCACAGAGCGCCGAGCGTCGAAATCCGTGGGATCATCCGCGGCGGATGAGTGTCCCTCAGCCGACGATGGCCATCTCGTGCGGGGTCCGGTTGAGCCGGCGCCCACCGTCGGCCGTGACGGTGACGATGTCTTCGATGCGCACGCCGAACCGGCCGGGAAGGTAGATGCCCGGTTCGATCGAGAAGCACATGCCGGGCTGCATGGGCTGCCGTTCGCCCTCGACCATGTACGGCGGCTCGTGCGTGGTCAGCCCGATGCCGTGCCCGACCCGGTGGATGAAGTACTCCCCGTACCCGGCATCGGCGATCACGGCTCGCGCGGCACGGTCGACCTCTTGGCACTCGGCCCCGGGCCGCACCGCCTCGAACCCCGCCTGCTGCGCGCGGCGGACGATCTCATGCACCTCCCGCTCCTCATCGGTGGGCTCGCCGACATGGACCGTCCGGGTCGTGTCGGAACCGTAGCCGTGCTTGAGGCCCCCGAAATCGAGCACCACCATGTCGCCGTGCTCGATGATGCGGTCGCCCATCTCATGGTGCGGATTCGCGCCGTTCGGACCCGAGCCGACGACGGTGAAGTCGACCTGCGAGTGCCCGAACCCGCGCAGAAGCTGCGCCAGCTCATGGCCGATATCGGTCTCGCTGCGCCCGGCGAAGCGCACCTTGAGGATCTCCCGGTAGGCCTCGTCGGCCGCTGCTCCCGCCGCTGCCAGTCGCTCGAGCTCATCGTCGTCCTTGATCGCCCGCAGCATCGGAAGCGCGGTCGTCATCGACACGTACGATGTGTCGGGCAGCTGTTCCTGAAGCCCCAGCAGGTGCATCGCCCATGCCGAATCGGAGAGCGCATAACGGCCCGGTCCGAGCAGGCCCGCCGTCGCATGGTAGGGATCGCTGCCGTCGGTCCAGTCGGTCAGCCCGAAGACGGACGCGCCGGATGACGCTTCCGCGTCGGGGCGTTCCAGCTTCGGGACGATCATCGTCGGGTCGCCCTCGACGGGGACGACCAGCATGGTGATGCGCTCGGTGATCGCCACCGGTGCGTACCCCGTGAGATAGAGCAGATCGGGTCCCGGGGTGAGCAGCAGGCCGGTGAGGTCAGCGGCGTCGGCAGCCTGGGCGGCGCGCTTCAGGCGCACGGCGAAGTCCGCCGCCGTGAACGGGGCCGGGGCCGGTGTTCCATCTGTCATCACAGACTCCTTGCCTGAGGCCGTATCCGATCGGGAGCGGCGCCGATGGCCCTGAATCTACTCCCGCCCGCCCGCTCCGCAACCGCCCTGGCCGAACTCCCCGATGCTTTTCCCGCCCCGACAGGGGCAGGATGGGAGGGTGAAGAAAGAAATGGAGTCGCCGGGCATCTCCGGCAAGATCGCACTCGGCCTCGTGGGAGTCGTCCAAGTCGCGTTCGCGTTCCTCGCGTTCTGGGACCTTGCGCATCGCGATGAGGGCGAAGTCCGGGGGCCGAAACCGGCGTGGATTCCGGTGATCCTCGTCAACTGGATCGGACCGGCCGTCTACTTCGTGTTCGGCATCCGGCGCTGATCACGCGAGCCGGGCGACCTCGCCGACCGCGCGGAGGAACTCGAGGAAGTCGGGCTCACCCGCCGCGGGCGCCAAGATGACGGCATCCACCCCCACCGCAGCGAACCGCCGCACGCCCCCAGCGACATCGGCGGGCGTACCCCACACGCCGCGCTCGCCGACAGGCTCGCCGTCGCCGAGTTCGGAGCTCACCCGCTGTTCGGCGCCGTCGCCGAACGCTGCAGTGACATACGCGACGATGATCACGTCTTCCGAACGCCCCGAGGCGGACTGGGCCTCGCGCACGATCCGAACGTGCTCGCCCACCTGGGTCGGCGTGAAACCGGAGACCAGGATCGTCCCGTCGGCGAGCTCGCCGGTCAGCGCGAGCGTCTTGGGGCCTTCGCCCGCGGAGTACACCGGCGGCGCGGCCGGGGGCGGCCAGTCCAGCCGTACCCGGTCAAGGGACACGTAGCGTCCGGAGACCGTCACCTCTTCGCCTGCCAGCAGCGATCGCAGCGCGGGCAGGTACTCGCGCATGAGCGTGAGGGGAGACGCGGCGCGGACGCCGGCCTGCTCCATCCACGGCAGGACACCGTGGCCCACGCCGGGGAAGAACCGTCCCGGGAACATCCGCTCGATCGTCGCGATCTCCATCGCCGTCACCGCGACGTTGCGCAGTGGAATCGGCGCGATGCCCAGGCCGATGTGCAGGCGCTCGGTCCACGCGAGCGCGGCCGCGACAGAGGCGTAGGCCGACTCGCGGAAACAGTCCTCCCAGAGCCACAGCTCGGGAACGCCTGCCGCTTCGGCCGCCTCCGCTGCGCCCCGCAGCGCTTCCGGCGCATGATGGATGGTACGGGCTGAAGACAGCGCCGACGCGGGTCACGCAGTGCCGCCGTCGTTGGGGCGCGACGGGCTGAAGTGGGGGATCGGTGACGGGCGGTCGGCTCGCGACCTCGAGCGGGAGATGTCGATCGCTCCTGTCGCGGGCACGGCATAGACCGGTCCGGCCGTCTCGATACTGACGTCGAACCGTCGTCCGCTGACGGCGTCGGCGGCGATCCGCACCACGAACGGCTTCCAGGTCGGAGTCCGCGAGGCCAGCTGACTGATCCCGATGCGCTGCAGCTCCATCTCGCTCGTCACCTGCGCCGCGGTTCCCCGCACCACGACGCTCCACCGCGACGCGTCGTCCTCGCCGTCCACCTCGAACGCGACGCGCGGGTTCTCGGCGATGATGTCGAGCTTCGACCCGCGCGCGCTGCGAATCAGGATGCTCCCCTCGTGGACATGGTGGTTCACGGGGAAGATGTCGGGGTGCCCGTCCGATCTGATGACGGCGAGACGTCCGAGTCCGGCCGCTTCGATCAGGGCCCAGCACTCATCCTCACCCAGGCTGAAGCGCGAACTGTCTTCGTCGCCGCCGGGGAGGTGTGGTGATTCTGCATCGGTCATCATCGGTGGCCTCCTCTCGATCCTCTCCCCGAGGGGCGCTGGATTCAAGGGCCCGGGCGGACGCGGTCACGGCACCTGCCGCGGAGCACGACCGACGCCGTTGACCGTCAGCAGTGTGCCGGTGTCGCTGAACTCCTGCAGGATCTCGGATTGGCGCTCAGACCCGGCACGGTAGGTGAGCAGGCTCACGACGACCGCGACGATCAGCGCGCCGATGAAGGCGGGCAGCAGTTCGTACATCTCGGGCCAGACGGCGTCCCAGATGAAGACGCCGGCAGCGCCGACGAACATGCCGGCCAGCGCTCCCCAGTTCGTGAGCTTCGTCCAGAACAGGCTGAGCAGGATCAGCGGACCGAAGGCCGCGCCGAAGCCCGCCCATGCGAAGGACACGAGGCCCAGGATCGTGTCGTTGGGCGTGATCGCGAGGAGTGCCGCGACGATTCCCACGCCGAGCACGCAGAGCCGGCCGAGCATCACCATGTGCTTGCCCTCGGGCGGCGTCTTCTTCATGACCTTGTAGAGATCTTCGACCAGTGCCGAGGAGCACACGATCAGCTGGCTGGAGATCGTGCTCATGATGGCGGCGAGCACCGCGGCAAGGACGAGGCCCGCCACGAACGGGTGCAGCAATGTCTGCGACATCACCAGCACGACCGTCTCGGGGTTGCCGAGGTCGATGCCCTGCTGTGCCATGTAGGCGATGCCGACCAGGCCGGAGAAGACCGCGCCGATCAGGGAGACGATCATCCAGGTCATGCCGATGCGGCGAGCCGTCTTCGCCTCTCGAGGGCTGCGCAGCGCCATGAACCGCACGATGATGTGCGGCTGGCCGAAGTAGCCCAGGCCCCAGGCGAGCGCCGAGATGATCGCGAGCAGCGTGCCGCCGGTCAGCGCCGCACCGCCTGTCAGCGAGAGGTGGTTCGGGGCGAGCTCGTCGATCGCGGCGCCCATCTCGCCGAAGCCGCCGATGGCGATCACCGCGGCCACCGGCACGACGATGAGCGCGATCACCATCATGAGCCCCTGCACGACATCGGTGAACGATGCCCCCAGGAATCCGCCGAACAGGGTGTACAGCAGCGTCACTCCCGCGACGAGCGCCATGCCCCAGAGGTACTCGGAGTTGAACGAACTCTCGAAGAACACGCCGCCGGCGACCATGCCCGACGAGATGTAGAGCGTGAAGAAGACCAGGATCACGGCGCCCGCGAGGACGCGGAGCAGCCGTGACGAGTCGCGCAGCCGGTTCTCGAAGAAGCTCGGCACCGTGATCGAGTTCCGCGAGACCTCGGTGTAGGCACGCAGCCGCGGTGCGACCAGCAGCCAGTTGAGGTACGCGCCGATGGTGAGTCCGACGGCGATCCACGCTTCGATGAGGCCGGCGACGTAGATGGCGCCGGGCAGCCCCATCACCAGCCAGCCCGACATGTCGGAAGCTCCGGCGCTCAGCGCCGCCACCCAGGGTGGAAGATTCCGCCCGCCGAGCATGTAATCCTCGTGGTCGGTCGTCCGGCGGAAGGCCAAGTACCCGATGAGGAGCATTGCAGCGAAGTACAGCCCGAGTGCGAGCCAGGTGAAGATCTGATCGGACATCATCGTCCTTCCGTGTGCTGGCCCCTCATCTTGCCAGGCGTGCGGCGGCGCGACCACCCCTCCCCTGACGCGCACGCTGCGCAGCCGGAGCGCCGATCCGGTCTACCGTGGGTTCATGCGCATGACGGCGGTGGTTCGAAGCGCGAAACGCGCACCGTTCCTGCAGGTCGTCAAGTCTGCGGTGGCGACCATCGGCGCCTGGCTCCTCGCCGGATGGCTGGTGCCCGGACCGCTGCCGGTCTTCGCCGCCATCGCCGCGCTGCTGGTCGTGCAGCCGAGCGTGAACCAGTCTCTGGCCAAGGCGCTGGAGCGCAGCGTCGGGGTCATCGTCGGCGTGGTCATCGCCATGCTGCTGAGCCTGCTCCTCGGTCAGCAGAGCTGGGTCGTGCTGCTGGCGATCGTGGTGGCGATGCTCGTGGCGTGGGCCTTCCGCGCTTCTCCGGGCACGGGGAACCAGGTCGCGATCTCGGCGATGCTGGTGCTCGCCCTCGGCTCGTCCAGCCCGCAGTACGCGGTCGACCGGATCGTGGAGACGCTCATCGGCGCGGTCATCGGGATCATCGTCAACGTGCTCATCGTCCCGCCGGTGCTCGTCGCTCCGGCGCGCCGCGACGTGGGTCTGCTGGCGCGCGAGCTCGCCGCCAGCCTGGATCGGCTCGCCGCGGCACTGCCGGCGACGTCTTCACGCGAGCAGCTGCACGGCCTGATGGTCGAAGCGCGCCTGCTGCGCCCGATGAAGGATGCCGCGGATGCCTCCCTCGCGGCCGGTGATGAGTCCCTGACGCTCAATCCGCGCCGGTCCGCGCATCGCGACGAGCTGCGCGACCTGCGCGCGCTGCTGGAGAGGCTGACGCCCGTCGTCACGCAGGTGATCGGGATGACGCGGGCGTACTCCGACCACTACGACGACGGGCTGAGCAGCGAGCCCACCGTCCGTGCCATCGCCGAGCAGCTGCGCCGAGCCGCGCACGATGTGCGGCTGGCCGCGCAGCTCGGCCGCGCCGCCGACGTCGGCGATGAGACCTCCGAGATCCCGGCGCTCACGGCACCGCTGCAGGTGAAACCCCCGGCATCCACTCACTGGATCCTCATCGGGTCGCTGCTCGAGGATCTGCGCCGGATCCACGACGAGCTGATCGCGCCGGTGTGAGCGCGGGTGTCGGCGGTGGCGCCTACGCTCGGCCTGTGGCCACACTCGACGATCTGCGCCGGATTGCGGCGGAACTGCCGGGCAGCGAAGAGCGCGCGATGACGGGCGGCGCCGCCTGGGTCGTGCGACGCAAGGTCTACGCGTGGGAGTGCCACCCGTGGCCGAGCATTCCTGAGGACATCCGCGCGATCATCGGGGCCGAGCTCGTGGTCGGGGTGAAGGTCGCCGACCGGGTGGATGCGCTCGCCCTGGTCGAGATGATGCCGGACGTGTTTCTGCGCACCACGACGAGGTGGGGCGAGCCGAAGGTCGCGTTCCGCATGGCCGGCATCGACGAAGACCATCTCGCCGAACTGGTCACCGAGGCGTGGCGCGTGCAAGCGCCGAAGCACCTGCGCAACCGGCTCGACGGCGTGGCCGGCTGAGGCCGAGGCCGAGCACCCCGGGTGATGCCGGTGGCTGAGCCGTCGATCGCGCGGTCCCGGTATCCATCACCGGTGTCAGGTCAGATCGCGGCGGCGCAGCAGGGCGAAGCTCGTGGCGCCGGCGATCGTGGTCCAGACCAGCAGCACCACGACGGCGACACCGGGCGACGTCGCTGCGGTCAGCGCCGGCACCGTCTGCTGACCGGCCGGGACGAATCCGGCAGCCAGCGACGAGGTCGCCCCGACGGGGAGCACGCCCTGGATGGACGCCAGTGCCGACACGACCGGTGCGAGCATGCCGACCAGCAGGGACTCGATGCCGAGCACCCAGCCCACCGAGATCGCCGCCGCCGCGATCACGCTGCGGGTGAGCGTGCCGACGGCGAACCCGATGAACAGGAACGTGGCCGCCACCAGCCAGATGGCGGCCGCCGTGGTGGCCAGGTCGGGCAGCGGCGGAAACGGGCTGCTGCGCCCGGCGACGGCGGCGATGCCCAGACTGCACAGCACGCTCGAGAGCAAAGTGACGATCGCGACGAGGACGCCGACGATCGCGAGATTGGTGAGCCGGGCGCCGATGAACGACGTGCGGCGCGGGAAGCGCGAGACGAGCGTGCGGATCGTGCCGCGCGAGTGATCCGAAGATCCGAGGATCGCGCCGAGGATCGCGAACTGCGGCGCCCCGTAGAGGGGCAGGGAGGCCAGCGCGTAGAACGACGTGCCGGCGGGAAGCATCGCGTCGACGACCGTGCGCTGCTGCTCAGGCGTGTACCACTCCGCGCCCGCCGTGGAGAGGTAGCTGACCAGGTACGCGAACACGGCGATGCAGAACACCCACACCCCCAGTGACACCCACACCACGACGCGGCGGCGGGACAGCGCGAACGCGCCGCGGAGCGCACTGGCGTAGGCGGGTCGCGGCGGTGACACGGCCGTCAGAGTGCTCATGACCGGCTCCTCTCGAGCGGAGTGGATTCGGAGATCAGGCCGAAGAATGTCTCCTCGAGCGAGTCGCCGACCTCGGCCAGGGCGTTCACATGCACCCCCGCCGCGACGAGCATCGCGTTGACCTCCCACGGCTGGGTGGCGTCGTCCAGGTCGAATCGCACGCGACCGCCAGCCAGCGCGGTCGCGGCCAGGCCGTGCTGCCGGCCGGCCGTGAGAGCCGCGTCGGCGTCGTCGACTTCCACGTCGACGCCGCGGTGCGCCCGGACCCGGCGGCCGAGCTCGTCCACCGTGCCCTCGGCGATGAGGTGGCCCGACACCAGGATGCCGACGCGGTCGGCGACCTGCTCCACCTCGCCGAGCAGATGACTCGACAGCACGACCGCGCATCCGCGGTCGCGGAGCCCCCGCACGGTGTCGCGCACGCTCGCGATCGATTCCGGGTCGAGCCCGTTGGTCGGCTCGTCGAGCACGACGATGCGCGGCTCGCCCAGCAGCGCGGCAGCGATGCCGAGGCGCTGCTTCATGCCGAGTGAGTACTGGCGATAGGGACGCCGGCCATCGCGCACGCTCAGCCCGACCTGCCCGAGCGCCCGTTCCGCGGCGCGTGCCGGCAGGGACCAGTACGTGCACAGCAGCGTCAGGTTCTGCCGTCCCGACATCGAGGGATAGAAGGCCGGCGATTCAATGAGCGACCCGACACCGGCATCCACTCGCCCATCGCCGACGCGGACACGGCCGCTCGTCGTCGCGACCAGCCCGGTCATCATGCGCAGCAGCGTGGTCTTCCCCGCGCCGTTCGGGCCGACGAGCCCGTACACCTCGCCCGCGGCGACGCTCAGGGTCACCCCGTCGAGCGCACGGACGCCGCCGCGATACGTCTTGCCGACTTCTCGTACGTCGATCAACCCGGGGGAGCTCATACGCACTTTCTAACACAAAGTACACGCTGCTGGAAAGTCCCCTGTGATAGAAAGAAAGAGCAGAAGGGTGGATTGCCATGGGCGCCGACGAGCAGGACAGAGACCCGTCATCGATCCTGCGGGCGATCGACGACGACCAGCAGCGGGCGCAGCGCGCGCTCACCCCGAACGCGACGTTGTTGTACGCGACGTGGGGGATCGCGTGGGCCGTCGGCTTTCTGGCGTTCTACGCCGCCTTCTTCCCCGTCGACAACCCGCTCATCCCGTTCGCCGTCGGGGCGGCGATCGGCGGGGTGGCACTGGTGGCGGCCATCGTGTTCTCGGCCGTCCACTCCGCGAGACGCGGCTCGGGCTCGCGCGGCCCTTCGGTCGTGCAGGGCGCGATCTACGGCAACATCTTTCCCGTGGCGTTCACGCTGATGGGACTGCTCGGCTGGCGCCTGACCGCCGCGGGAGTGCCGGCCCTGACCATGCTCTCGTACTGGGTGGCCGTGCCGTGCCTGATCGTGGGCATCCTGTTCCTCGCCGGCGCGGCCATGTGGAACGAGCGCTCGCAGCTCGTTTTCGGCTGCTGGACCTTCATCGTCGGACTCGTGTCGATCGCGCTGCCCCCGCCGCACAACCTCCTCGCCGGGGCGGCCGGCGGCATCGGCTTCCTCGTGGTCGCCGTCGTCCAGTCGGTGCGCCCGCAACTCACCTCCGGCCCGATCACACGGAGCACCGATGGATGAGCTCGACCCCGTCATCCACGTGCAGGCGCGATTGCGCATCGTGACGATCCTCGACACCCTGGGCGCGGGCGATTCGCTGTCCTTCCCTCGGCTGCAGGCGCTGCTCGGCGCCACGTCCGGCAACCTCGCCACGCACCTGCGCAAACTCGAGGACAGCGACTACATCCGGGTGCGCAAGGTGATCGAAGGCCGCGCTCCGGTCACCTACATCGCCCTGACCGACGACGGCCGGCACGCCTTTCGGCGGTACAAGAAGAACCTTCGGGCGCTGCTCGAAGAGACCAGCTGAGCGGGCGGATGTCGTCAGCGCGTGACCGCGGACAGTGATCGCTGGATCGGGCGATAGTGCTCGACGACGGCCCGCCGGTAGGCGTCGACGTCACCGTTCAGCGCCGCATCGAGCATGTCGCCGTGCGCTCGGGCCGTGTCGTGGATGTCGGCGGGAATGGCCAGCCCAAGCTGCGGGATGACCGCCGTGTGGACGTCCCAGAAGGCACCCACCAGCTGCTGGGCGAGGTGGTTGCCGATCACACCGAACAGCTGGGTGTGGAAGGAGCGGTCGGCCTCGAGGAACATCTCGCCGCGCTCGGCCTTGTCGACCATCTCGGCCACGAGCCCGCGCAGCTCCGACTCGTCGACGGTCTGCGCGCCCTCGACGACGCGCTCGGCCATCGCGAGATCGAGTGCGAGGCGCACCTCGACCACTTCACGCAGGGCTTCGAGCGAACCGTCGGGGGAGAGGACCCCACGGAACACGAGCGCCTGCACCATCGGATCCAGCGACATCGCGCCGACGTAGGTGCCGTGCCCGTGGCGCACGTTGACGATGTCGAGTGTCGACAGGGTGCGGATCGCCTCTCGGACCGATGACCGCGAGACATCGAGCGTCTCGCACAGCTCGGCCTCGGTGGGCAGGGGATCCCCGGGCTTGAGATCGCGCGTGAGGATCAGCTCTTTGATCTGGTCCGCCGTGGTCGATCGGCGCATCCGCGCCCCGCGCGTATCGGGCAATGACATCAAGGGCTCCATCCAGCTTCAGGCCTGTCCGAAGGTTACAAGTTCATTTCACCGGTTGTGGGGAACCGGGGTCTCGTGTTTATATTACGTCAGACATCAGATGTCGTACAAGGTGTCTATCCTCAATAGGGTGTCCATCACATTCCAGGAGTACTCATGAATCGAATCCCCACCCACCGTCGGGCGGGTCGTATCGCAGCCGCCGTGGCGGGCACCGTTGCCGCCGCCGTCGTGCTGGCAGGCTGCGGTGGCGCGGCATCGCCCGCCCCCTCGGACGGATCCCCCGCCGACATCGATCCCGCCGGGACGATCGAAGCGGGAATCTCGTACGCGCTCAGCGGCAGCTTCGACCCGATGATCGCCTCGGGTGCGGTCACCGTCGCGGCGAACTGGCACATCTTCGAAGGGCTCGTCGACCTCGACCCCGTCACGAAGGAGCCGTACGCGGCGCTCGCCGCCGACCTGCCCACCCAGGTCGACGAGACCACCTACGACATCGACATCCGCGAGGGCGCGACGTTCCACAACGGCGACCCGGTCACCGCGGAGGACGTCGTCTACAGCTACGAGCGCGTCCTCGATCCGGCCAGCGAGTCGCTGTTCACGACCTACATCAACTTCATCGACACGGTCACCGCCGTCGACGAGGACACCGTCGAGATCACCACGAAGTTCCCGTACTCGCTGCTCAACGACCGGCTCGGGATCGTCAAGATCGTCCCGAAGGCAGTGGTCGAGGCAGACGCCGAGGACTTCGGTGCCCACCCGGTGGGTTCCGGTCCGTACGCCCTCGTCTCGGCGGTCCCGGAGGACAAGGTCGTCTTCGAGGCGTACGAGGACTACAACGGTCCGCGTCCCGCGAAGGCCGCCGGCATGAACTGGAACCTGCTCGCCGACTCGGCCGCACGCGTCACGGCCATGTCCTCGGGCACGATCCAGGCGATGGAGGACGTCCCGTACATCGACGTCGACACGCTCGCGTCCACCGTCGATGTCGACAGCGTCCAGTCGTTCGGGCTGCTGTTCATGATGTTCAACACCGACGCCGCGCCGTTCGACGACGTGCGCGTGCGCCAGGCGTTCTTCTACGCCCTCGACATGGACAAGATCATCGAGACCGGCATGCTCGGCAACGCCACCGCCGCGTCCTCGTTCCTGCCGGAGAGCTACCCGAACTACAACGAGGCATCCACGGTCTACACGTACGACCCCGACAAGGCGGAGTCGCTGCTCAGCGACGCCGGCGTCTCGGACCTGTCGATCACGCTGCTGACCACCGACACCGGCTGGGTGAAGGAAGTCGCGCCGCTGATCAAGGAGTCGCTGGACGCGATCGGCGTGGATGTGACCCTCGAGGTCAGCCAGTCCGCCGCCGCGTACGCCAAGGTCGACTCGGGCGACTACACCGTCATGGTCGCCCCCGGAGACCCGTCGGTCTTCGGCAGCGACCCCGACCTGCTGATGAACTGGTGGTATGGCGACAACGTGTGGACGAACACCCGCACCAACTGGTCGGACACCGACGAGTACGCGCAGCTGCGCACTCTGCTCGACGCCGCCGTCCAGGAAGAAGGCGACGCGCAGCAGCAGACCTGGAACCAGGCGTTCGACCTGATCGCCGATGAGGCCGTGCTGTACCCGCTGTTCCACCGCAAGCTCCCCACCGCCTGGAACGATCAGGCGCTGGTGGACTTCGCGCCGGTCCCCACCACCGGGCTGTCGTTCCTCGACGTCGGCGTCGCCGCCGGCTGATCCCCCTGCGGAGGGTGCGCTCCCCCCGGGCGCACCCTCCGCATCCCCTCTCTCCACGCCCCAGGAAGGAGCGGCACGTGTCCAACACGCTCCGCCTCATCGGCAGACGCCTTCTGCAGCTGCCGCTGATGATCCTCGGCATCACGTTCCTCGTCTTCTTCGTGATGTCGTTCTCCCCGGTGGATCCGGCGCGCACGGCCCTCGGCGAGACGGCATCGCCGGCAGCCCTCGAGGCCTACCGCGACGCGAACGGCCTCAACGATCCACTGTTCGTGAGGTACATCAACTTCCTCGTCGGACTGCTGCACGGCGATCTCGGAACCTACTCGGCACGCAGCCTCCCGGTGGGCGACGAAGTGGCCCGCGCGTTCCCGATCACCATCTCGCTGACCTTCCTCGGTCTGCTGATCGCCGTGGTCGTCGCCTTCATCCTCGGCGTCGTCGCCGCGGTCTACCGCGACCGGTGGCCCGACCAGGCCATCCGCATCCTGGGCGTGGCGTCGCTGTCGACCCCGTCGTTCTGGCTCGCGATCCTGCTCATCCAGCTCTTCACCCTGCAGCTCGGCATGCTTCCGGCATCCGGCCCCTTGCCGCCCTTCGCCGAAGACCCCGGCGGATGGCTGGCCCGCATGACATTGCCCGCGGTGGCCCTGGCCGTTCCCGTCATCGGACAGCTCTCGCGCGTGGTGCGGACCTCCATGGTCGAAGAGCTCGACCGCGACTACGTCCGCACCGCGCTCGGCGCCGGCATCTCCCGCACGATCGTCGTCGGCCGCAACGTGCTGCGCAACGCCCTGATCACCCCCGTCACCGTCCTCGGCCTGCGCGTCGGGTACCTGCTCGGCGGCGCCGTCGTGATCGAGGTCATCTTCGCGATTCCCGGCATGGGCACGCTCATCCTCAACGGCGTGACCAACAACGAGCCCAACCTCGTGCAGGGCGTCACGCTGGCCGTGGCACTGGCCTTCGTCGTGATCAACGTCATCGTCGATCTCCTGTACGTGCTGATCAATCCCCGAATCCGGGCGGTGTGAGAAATGCGACGCAAACTGACTGAACGACTGTCCACTCCGGGCCTGCGGCTGGGCGGCCTGTCGGCCGGATCGATCGTCTGCCTGGTGATCGTCGCGATCATCGCCCTGGCCGCGATCTTCGCCCCGCTGGTGGCCCCATACGACCCGCTCGCCTCCGGCCCGCCCGTCCAGCCGCCGAGCCCCGAGCACTGGTTCGGCACCGACCGGCAGGGCCGCGACATCTTCTCGCGGCTCGTGTACGGCGGCCGCTACTCGCTGACCATCGGCCTGGGCGCGACCTTCTGCGCGCTCATCGTCGCCGCCGTGCTCGGAGCGATCGCGGCGACCGCGCCGAAGTGGATCGCAGAGACGCTCATGCGCGTCATGGACGTGGTCATGTCGTTCCCCGGCATCGCCCTGGCCGCCGTGTTCGTCGCGGTGTTCGGTAAGTCGCTGCCGGTGCTGATCTTCACGATCGCGTTCCTCTACGTCCCCCAGCTCACACGCATCGTCCGCGCCAACATCCTCGACCAGTACGGCGAGGACTATGTGTCGGCCGTGCGGGTCATGGGAGCCTCGACCCCGCGGATCGTGATCACGCACGTCGCCCGCAACACGATGGCCCCGGTGCTCGTGTTCGCCACGGTCCTCGTCGCCGACGCGATCGTCTTCGAGGCCTCGCTGTCGTTCCTGCAGGCGGGCGTCCCCGACCCCGAGCCCTCGTGGGGCAACGTGATCGCCGCCGGCCGCAACCTGCTCATGAGCGGCGCCTGGTGGGCGACCTTCTTCCCCGGCCTGCTGATCATGATCACCGTGCTGTGCCTGAACATCCTCTCCGAGGGGATGACGGATGCCATGGTCGCCCCGCGTGCACGCAAGCTGTCGGCCGAAGCGGTCTCGACCGAGGAGTCGACCACCGTACTCGAGGCGGCGCAGGCGCCTGCCGGTGACGACATCTCCGCCGCCGAGGCGGCCGACGGCCGCGCATTCGACGGCATCGATACGCCGATCGTGACCGTGACCACCCCGACGCTCGCAGCGACGACCCCGGTGGTTCCGCTCGAAGAGCGCCTGGCCGAGCTCCGCGAGATCGAGCTCGATCGCATCGACCGGCTCGTCTACACCTCCGATGCGGCGCCTCTGCTCGAGGTCCGGGATCTGTCGATCTCGTTCCCGCGGCACGGCGACGTCAACGTCGTCGACCACGTGAGCTTCACGGTGCGGCCCGACGAGACGATGGCGCTGGTCGGTGAGTCCGGCTGTGGAAAGTCGATCACGTCGCTCGCGATCATGGGCCTGCTCGACCCCCGGGCGAACATCACCGGCGAGATCCTCTTCGACGGGGTGAACCTGCTGACGATGCCCGCCAAGGAGCGCAACCGGCTGCTGGGGCACGACATCGCGATGATCTATCAGGACGCGCTGAGCTCGCTGAACCCGGCGATGCTGATCCGCTCGCAGATGAAGCAGCTCACCACACGCGGCGGTACGCGCACCGCCGAAGATCTGCTGACCCTCGTCGGTCTCGATCCGAAGCGCACGCTCGCGTCCTACCCGCACGAGCTGTCGGGTGGCCAGCGTCAGCGCGTGCTCATCGCCATGGCGCTGACACGCAACCCGCGCCTCGTCATCGCCGATGAGCCCACCACGGCGCTCGACGTGACGGTGCAGGCACAGGTCGTCGACCTGCTCAACTCGCTGCGCGAGGAGCTCGGCTTCGCGATGCTGTTCGTCTCGCACGACCTGGCCCTCGTCGCCGAGCTCGCCCACCGGATCACGGTGATGTACGCGGGCCAGGTGGTCGAGCAGGGCACGACGCGCGAACTGCTCACCCAGCCCGTGCACGAATACACGCGAGGGCTCCTGGGCGCGGTGCTGTCGATCGAGTCCGGCTCCGACCGTCTGCACCAGGTGCGCGGCACGGTGCCGTCGCCCCGGGACTTCCCGAAGGGCGACCGGTTCGCACCGCGCTCGTCGAACCCGGCCCGCAACCGCGGAATCACCCCGGTGCGGCGCCGGATCGAGGGCACCGAGCACTTCTACTCCGCGCACCCCGACGATGCGCCCGTCTCACCGATCGGAGGCGCACGATGACCGAGCCGATCATCGAGCTGCAGGACGTCCACGTCCGTTTCAAGACGCGCACGTCGGGCCTGTTCCAGAAGAGCTACGTCGACGCGCTGGCGGGCGTCTCGTTCACGGTGACCCGCGGGCAGACGCTCGGCATCGTGGGGGAGTCGGGGTCGGGCAAGTCGACCGCGGCGAAGGTGCTCGTCGGGCTCGAACAGCCCACGAGCGGTCGGGTGGTGTTCGCCGGCGAACCGGTGACCACCTTCACCCGCAGCGTGCGACGGCGTCTGGGCCGCATCCTGTCGGTCGTCTTCCAAGACCCGGCCACCGCCCTCAACGCACGCATGACGATCCGCGACGCGCTGCTGGACCCGATGCAGGTGCACCGCATCGGCTCTCCCGCCGAACGCGACCGGCGCGTGCGCGAGCTGATCGGACTCGTCGGTCTGCCGAAGTCCGCGCTCGACGCGCTGCCCAGCCAGCTGTCCGGCGGGCAGCGTCAGCGGGTGGCGATCGCCCGGGCGCTGGCGCTGGATCCGCAGGTGATCGTCGCCGACGAGCCGACCTCCGCACTGGATGTCTCGGTGCGCGCGCAGATCCTGAATCTCCTCACCGACCTCAAGAACGAGCTCGGACTGGGAATGGTCTTCATCTCGCACGACATCCAGACCGTCCGCTACCTCTCCGATGAGATCGCCGTCATGAACAAGGGGCGGGTCGTCGAGTACGGCGACGCCGCCGAGATCTTCGAGAACCCGGCCGACCCGTACACCCGTTCCCTGCTCGGCGCCGCTCCGTCGCTGCTGGGCGCCCACCCTCTCTCCTGAACGCCACAGAACTGGAAGCACCCATGTCGCACACCTCCTCCGCCGTCGCCCGATTCACCGGCGTCGTTCCCCCCGTCGCCACCCCGCTGAACCTCGACGGCACCGTCGATCACGCCTCGCTCGAGCGCCTCGTCGATCACCTCATCGAGTCGGGCGTCCACGGACTGTTCGCCCTGGGCTCCACCGGCGAGACCGCGTACTTCACCGATGACCAGCGGGTGGCGATCGCCCGCACCATCGTGGCCGCTGCCGGCGGCCGCGTGCCGGTGATCGCCGGCGCGATCGAGCTCACCTCGACGCGCATCGCCGAACTCGGCCGCAAGCTCAGCGCCACCGGCGTCGACGCGATCGTCACCACCGCGCCGCTGTACACGCTGAACTCGGCCACCGAGGTCGGCGCGCACTTCCGCGCGATCGCCGCGGGCATCGATGTGCCGCTGTGGGCATACGACGTCCCGGTTCGCGTGCACACCAAGCTCGGCCTCGACCTGCTCATGCAGCTCGCGGCCGACGGCACCATCCACGGTGTCAAGGACTCGTCCGGTGACGATGTCGGATTCCGCCGCCTCATCGCCGCGAACAACGCCGCCGGCCACCCGCTGCAGCTGCTGACCGGACACGAGGTCGTCGTCGATGCGATGGCACTGGCCGGCGCCGATGGGGTCGTCCCGGGCCTGGCCAACGTCGAGGCGGCCGGCTATGTGCGGCTGTGGGATGCCGTGACGCGAGGCGACTGGACCGCGGCGCGCGCGGAGCAGGAGCGCATCAACAGCATCTTCGAGATCGTGTTCCAGCCGCGCGGCCTGTCGGGCGACGCCACCGGCGTCGGCGCGTTCAAGGCTGCCATGAAGGCGCGGGGTCTGATCACGACCGCGACGATGGCATCGACCGTCGAAACGCTTGACGACGATGCGCTCGAGCGGATCAACGAGATCCTCTCCGCGCTCGACCTGATGCCCGTCGCGTCCTGATGCACGAGGTCGTCGTCGCCGTCGACATCGGCGGAACCAAGACGGCGGTGGCGCTGACCGATCGTGCCGCGCGCGTGCTCGACACCGTCGTCGCGCCGACACCCGCAGGGGACGGCCCCGACGCGATCGTCGCGGCGATCGCCCGGATGGCTGAAGGACTCATCGACGCCGCCGGCGATGTCGCCGTCTGCGGCGTCGGCGTCGGAACGGCCGGGGTGGTCGACACGACGACCGGGTCGATCATCTCGTCGACCGACACGATCGCCGGATGGACGGGAACTCCGCTGGCAACGCGGCTTCGGACGGCGCTGGCCGCGCGACTGCCGGCGGACGCCGTCGTGCTCGTGCAGAACGACGTCGACGCCCACGCGCTGGGCGAAGCCCGCTTCGGGGCTGCGGCGGGCGCCCGAAGCGCGCTCATCGTGGCGGTCGGCACAGGGATCGGCGCAGGCATCATCCTCGACGGTCACCCGCTGCGCGGGTACCGCCACGTCGCCGGAGAGCTGGCTCACGTTCCCGTACCGGGCGCCGAGGGGCTGCGCTGCCCGTGCGGGCGGGACGGCCACCTCGAAGCCATCGGCTCGGGCGTCGGCATGCACCGCCACTACCTCGCCCTCGGGGGCGATGACACCGTCGCCGATGCCCGGCAGCTGGTCGTCAGAGCCGCCGACGGCGACCCCGTCGCGCGGCGCGCTCTGGCCGACTCCGCCGCCGCGGTCGGGTGCGCGATCGCGAGCGCCGTCACCCTGCTCGACCCCGAGCGCGTGGTCGTCACCGGCGGGGTCCCGGACATCGGCGCGACGTGGTGGAACCCGATGCGCGCCGCCTACCGGGCAGAGGTGATCGACGTGCTGCAGGATGTCCCGCTCGTGGCCGGGCAGCTCGGCGGCCAGGCGCCGCTGCGCGGAGCGGCGGCGTCGGCGTGGGAACGAATCGGAGGAGCATCATGACACTCACACTCGACGAGGCGCTCAGCCGGCTCGATGCCGGACTGGTCGTCTCGTGTCAGGCGTACCCGGGCGAACCCATGCGCGATCCCCGGACCATGGCGCAGATCGCCCGCGCGGCCGTGGCGGGCGGCGCGGCGGCCATCCGGGTGCAGGGACTCGACGACATCCGCGCGGTCAGCGACCTCGACGTCCCGGTCATCGGACTGTGGAAGGACGGCGATTCGGACGTGTTCATCACGCCCACTCTCCTGCACGCGAGAGCGGTGGCCGATGCCGGTGCCGACATCGTCGCGATCGACGGCACCCGGCGCGCTCGTCCGGATGGTCTCTCGCTCGCCGAGACGATCGCGCAGCTGCGCCAGAGCCATGACGTGCTCGTGATGGCCGACTGCGGTTCACTCGACGACGCCGTCGCCGCCGAAGCCGCCGGCGCCGACATCCTCGGCACGACGCTGTCGGGGTATTCGGGCGAGCGACCCAAGACGATCGGACCCGACATCGAGCTGATCGGGCAGATCCGCGAGCACTGCCGGCGCCCGCTCATGGCCGAGGGGCGGATCCACTCACCGGCCGACGCCGCCGCCGCACGGCGCGCCGGGGCGTTCGCGGTGTGCGTGGGCACCGCGATCACGCATCCGACGACGATCACCTCATGGTTCGTCGAGGCGATCACCGAGACGTCCTGATGGCGACGGCGCTTGCGCCCGTCCTGATCAGCGCGTACGCGGCCTCGCCCGCGCACACGGACTGGGATCCCGCTCTCGAGCACGAACTGCTGGACGCGCTGTGCGCGCTGCCCGGCGTCGCCGGACTCGAGGTCCCCTGGCTCAACGCGCTGCACCCGCACGACACCGAGTGGTTCCTGACGCACGTCCCGGCCGGAGCCCGGCTGGCGCTGACCGCACTGCCGTGGGCCATGCAGCAGTGCGCGCGCACGAGCGGCTACGGGATCGCGTCCGGCGACGAGGATGGGCGGCGAGCCGCGCTGGACGATCTGCGGGCGCTTGCCGCCGGCATCCATCGCCTGCACGGCGAGAGCCCCGCGCACGTCGACATCGTGCCGCTGCACACCGCGCCGCAGGGCACGGGCTGTGCTGCGGCCCTGGCGAGATCGCTCGACGAGCTGACGGGGTGGGACTGGCAGGGCGCGCGTCTGGTGATCGAGCACTGCGACGCCGTCGTGCCGGGACAGGCGTTCGAGAAGGGGTTCCTGAGTATCGGCGACGAGCTCGCGGCGATCGACGCCGTCGGTGCGTCGGTGGGGGTGTGGGTCAACTGGGGCCGCAGCGCGATCGAACTGAGGGATGCCGATGCGGTGACCGCGCAGATCGCGCAGGCGTCGGCGAGCGGGCTGCTGACCGGCCTCACGTTCTCGGGCGCGTCCCCCGCCGACACGACCTACGGGGCCGCGTGGGAGGACCGTCACCTGCCGGTGGCCGCAGCCGATCCGAGCGCGCAGTCGCTGCTCGACGATGCGCACATCGCGGCTGCCCTTCGGGAAGCGGCCGGGGCGGACTGGCTCGGGATCAAAGTGAGCAGGGCGCCGGCAGATCGTACGGCGGCCCAGGTCGCGGCCACCGTAGCCGCCAACCTCAGCGCCGTACGGCGGGTGGCCGAGCGCACCGATGCGTGAGGACACCGCCGTTCCGATCGCGCCGTCGCTGCGCGCCGCCCACACGATGCTCGGCGCCGCGCTGCCGACCGATCTGCGCACCCGGGCGGACATCGGCGCGTACCGGGCGGTCGCGGCCACACGCGGCACGACGCGGCCGCAGCGGCACTCGCCTGCCGCGACCGGGACGTGCGCCTGGGCGGCCAGCTCCTGATCTGCCCGATGCTCTCACGCGCCGACGCGCCGTCGATGCGACAGTTCGCGCGAGACCACTCCTGGAGTGCGCAGAGCAACGACACCGGCTGGATGTCCGCATTGGGACCGACGGACGACCTGCCTCCCGGCGAGCGCAGCGACCTGGCGGGCCTGCCGCCCACGTATCTCGACGCCGGCTCCGCCGAGCTCTTCCGCGACGCGATCGTGTCCTTCGCGTCGTCGCTGTGGGCGAAGGGATGCCGGGCAGAGCTGCACGTGTGGTCGGGAGGCTTCCACGCGTCCGACTGCGTCGATGAGACGCCGATCGTCTCTGCCGAGGCGCACCGCGCGCGCCGGGAGTGGATGCGGCGCTGGCTGGCCGGCGACCTGTAGTTCCGTACCACTGCAGACAGGGCCCGAGGCCCCGGGTGGTCGGGGCTACGGCCGGGCGACGGTGATGCCCGCTGCTGCGGTGGCGGCACCCATCGCCACGAGCGCGTCGGCGGCGCCCTGCAGGTCGGTCACGGCGCCGATGAGCCGCTCGGGGGCGAGCTGTCCGCTCTCGATCATGGCCATCATCGCCGGGTAGTCCTGCGCCGCCATCCCGTGCGAGCCGGTCACCGAGAGCTCCCACGCGATCACCCGGTCCCAGGGGAGGGATGCCGTGGCCGCATCTCCCAGCATGAGTCCCACCTGCACGTGGCGACCGCGTCGGCGGAGGCTGCGGACGGCCGCGTCGGCTGTCGCGGGTGACCCCAGGGCGTCGATCGTGACATGTGCGCCGCCGCCGGTCGCCCGGATGACGGCGTCGACGGGATCGGCCGCCGAGATCACATCGGCCGCACCCAGTTCGCGGGCCCGGTCGAGGGCGGCTTCGGACAGGTCGACCGCGGTCACACGTGCGCCGAGCGCGACGGCGATCGTGATCGCCGACAGGCCCACCCCGCCGCACCCGAATACGGCGACCTCGTCGCCGTGGTGCACGTCGCCGTGCACGGTGACGGCGCGGAAGGCGGTCGCGAAGCGGCATCCCAGCGCCGCAGCCGTGGTGGAATCGACGGAGTCGGGCAGATTCACGAGGTTCAGATCCGCGGCGTGCACGACGACGTACTCCGCGAACGACCCGGCATGGGTGAACCCGGGCTGGGTCTGGTCCGGGCAGACCTGCGCGTCGCCGCGGGCGCAGAACCCACAGGTGCCGCAGCCGTTGACGAACGGTGCCGTCACACGGGCGCCGGCCACCCAGTCGCTGACCTGTGCGCCGACCTCGGCGACCGTGCCGGCGAACTCATGACCGGGGATGTGCGGGAGCGCCACCGGGTCGTGCCCGCGCCAGGCGTGCCAGTCCGATCGGCAGACGCCCGTCGCCTCGACCCGGATCACCGCGCCGTCGGGCGGGCACAGCGGCGCCGGGACTTCCCGGACCCGCGGCAGCTCGCCGACGGCGTCGTAGACGACAGCACGCATCCGTCCAGTATGAGGGGTGCGAGCGCCGGATCAGCGGGCGCCTCCCATGGCGCGGAGCCACTCGCCGAACCGCGCATCGGGGAGGGGTGCGGGCACCGGCACATCGTCCGGCGTGGGCGCGAGGCCCTTGATGAGCAGTTCCAGATGCCGCCGAGCGAGCTCGGCCCCGATCCCCGGCATCCGTGTGGCGATATCGGCGATCGCGTGGGTGAGCAGCGGGATGTCGGTGGCGGTGAAATCGGCGCGTACCGCCTGCTCGGCCTTGGCCCGATCGATGATCGCGCTGAGCAGTGGCTCGATCTCGGCGCGAAGGTGCTCGGCCCCGTGCTCGATGTCGATGAGCAGCAGCTCTCGCACGGCGCGGTTGTGGGACTGGAAATCGACGTACACGCGCAGGACGCGGTGCAGCGCGTCCCGCCCGGAGCCCACCGCCGCGCACTCGCGGATCGCGTCGGCCATCTCGGACACCCGGTCGGTGAACAGGGCGTCGACGAGGCCGGCCTTCGATCCGAACCGGCGGTAGACGGTACCCACGCCCACGCCCGATTCCCGCGCGATGGTCTCGACCGAAGCACCGAGGCCCTCGCGGGCGAACACCCGCTCCGCCGCCGCGAGCACATCGTCGCGGTTGCGTGCGGCATCCTTGCGCAGCACTCGCGGAGTGGGATCGCTCACTCCGCCACTCTATGTCCGTTCGGAGAAAGCGGAGCGCATGATTCCGTTTCGTGTACGGTGTGTGCAGGGATCACCCGAACCCGGTACCACCGCAAGGAGGCGGAATGTCCACGCTGCGCCAGCGCTTCACGAAGATGATCGACCGACGTGTGCGAAAGGGCGTCGCTCTCGGCCCCTACGACGTGGAGGTGGACCGCAATCTGCGTGTGCCGATGGATGACGGGATCGAACTGCTCGCAGACCTCTATCGACCCGTCGGGGCGGACGGCTCGCTGCCCACGATCGTGATCCGCGGCCCGTATGGTCGCAGCGGCATGCTGGGCGGCGCAGCCCGGGCACTCGCGTACGAGGGGTTCCCGGTGCTGTTCCAGAGCTCCCGTGGCACATGGGGCTCGCCCGGCGTGTTCCACCCGCAGATCGACGAGCAGCGCGACGGCATCGCCACGCACCGGTGGGTGCGCCGCCAGCCCTGGTTCACGGGGCGCCTGGCGACCTTCGGTGAGAG
This sequence comes from Microbacterium invictum, assembly GCF_014197265.1. NCBI lineage: Bacteria > Bacillati > Actinomycetota > Actinomycetes > Micrococcales > Microbacteriaceae > Microbacterium > Microbacterium invictum. Next base: position 3,420,083 of record NZ_JACIFH010000001.1, read on the forward strand.
CTACATGGGCTACACCCAGTGGGCGGTCGCGGGCAAGATGGCGCAGGAAGACGCCGTGAACGCGCCTGAAGCCATGGTGCTGCAGATCACGATGCCCGACTTCGGCGCGATCACGTGGGACAACGGGGCGTTCTCGCTGCGCAACGCCCTCGGCTGGAGCCGGATGATGGACCGGATGGGCCGGGGCGGACCTGTCCTGCTCGGCATGCTCCTGCCCGACCCCAAGCTGAAGAAGGCCTTCGATGTGCTGCCGCTGGGTCAGGGTGACTCGGCGGCGACCGGGCATGCGATCGGGTGGTACCAGGACTGGGTGAAGCACGAGGACCTCTCCGACCGGTACTGGACGCAGCAGTCGCACACCGCGTCGGTGCCCGATGTCACGGCGCCGGTGCTGATGGTGACCGGCTGGTACGACATCTTCCTGCCCTGGCAGCTGCGCAATTACGCGCAGCTGGTCGAGGCCGGCCGGCCGCCGGTGCTGACGGTGGGCCCCTGGGGGCACATCTCGCGCGGCAAGGCGGCCCCGGCGCACAACGACACCATCGCGTTTCTCAAGCACACGTTCCGCGACGAGCCCTGGGACCGGCCGGCACCGGTCCGTGCCTACCAGACCGGCCTGGAGCAGTGGCACGACCTCGAGATGTGGCCGCCGGCAGGCTCCGAGCAGACACCGTTCCACCTCGGCGCCGACGGTGCGGTCGCGCGCGAGCCGGTGACCGCCGGCACGACCGGCTACACCTATGACCCCGATCAGGCCACACCTGCCGTCGGCGGTCCGAGCCTGACCCCCGACACCGACCCGATGGACAATGCGGCGCACGAGCAGCGCAGCGACGTGCTGACCTTCCGCTCCGGGGCGCTCGACCAGCCGCTCGACGTCGCGGGCGAACCGGTGGGGGTCATCCGCGTCCGTTCGACCGCACCGAGCTTCGACGTGTTCGTCCGGATCACCGATGTCCATCCCGACGGCCGCTCGATGACGGTCTGCGACGGCATCCGCCGGATCGGCTCGGTCGGTACGCGGGCAACCGATCCCGAACCGGATGGGGACGGGTTCAGGGAGGTCGCCGTGACACTGTGGCCGACGTTCCACCGGTTCGCTCCCGGCCACCGGGTGGGGATCCAGATCAGCTCCGGAGCTCATCCCCGATACGCCCGGAACCCGGGAACGGGCGAGCCGGCGTTCGAAGCGGCGACCACGGTCATCGCCCAGCAGACGATCGCGCACGGCGGCGACACGGGCAGCCGCATCGAGCTGCCGGTCTGGGTGCACTGACATCACCGAACTGCCCCTCGTGCCGGGCCCCTGCGGGATGCGACGATGTGAGTACGCATCGGACACGCATCGGGAGGCTCCCATGGCCAGCCACGGCATCGACGAGAACGCGGCGTTCGCCGAGATCCTCGAGCGACTCACCAAGAAGTACGCCGAGGTACCGCCGGAGCGGATCGAGGCGATCGTGAACGAGGTCCGAGCCGAGATGAGCTCGGCCAAAGTGCGCGACTTCGTCCCGGTGCTCGCCGAGCGCGAAGTCAAGAAGCGCGTCAAGCTCGAGCTCGCCTGAGTGCTGCCGTCGCCAGGCGGACAGCCCAGGGCCCGGGCTCGCTGCGGCCCGGTGCTGGTCGGGTGGACAGATGCGTCACCGCCGGAGCGATTCGCCGCGGGGCGGCGGCTCCTGGCCGATCTCGCCCGCGAGCTCGGCGGCCCCGAGTCGCTCACGGTGATCAGCCGGTGCGCCGTATGCGGCGGAGACCACGGCCGGCCGGTCGACCCCTCCGGTCGCTTCGCGCTGAGCGTCGGCTACGCGGCCGGCCTCGTCGCGGCGGCGGCGGTGCCGGCGACTGTCGCCCCCGAAGTGGGAGTCGACGTCGAGCGCACCGCTCCGGCATCCACTCGCGACAGCGGCGAACTCGCGAGCCTGTTCGCCCCGCGACCGGCGCCGGACCTGCGGGGATGGACGGCGATCGAAGCGGTGCTCAAGGCCGATGGGCGGGGACTGCTCGTTCCGCCCGATCGGGTCGTCTTCACGGGCGCACCCGGGGTCCTCCTCGGCGACGGCCGGCTCGCCACGGTACCCGGTGCCGGCGGGTCGTTCGAGGTGGTTCCGGTGCCCGCGCCGGAGGGGTTCGTGATCAGCGTCGCGATCGGGACGGCGTGGATGCCGGGGTCCTGACCCGGCTCTTCGCTCCCACGTCCGGCAATTCGGGCAGCGGATGCTCGAACAGCCAGGACTGGAAGAGGTCGACGTGCCGCGACCCGGACAGCTCCTCGACCAGGTCGAGGAAGTCGCCCGTCTCGGCCGTGGACCCGCCGAACCGCGCCGTCCACGTCTGCAGCAGCGCGAAGAACCCGTCGTCGCCGACGGTCAGCCGCAGCGCGTGCAGCGTGAGCGCGCCGCGCTTGTAGATGCGGTCGTCGAACATGTCGTCCGGACCGGGGTCGCCCACGATCAGGTCTTCGGGCAGCCGGGTCAGCAGATCGTAGTGCTCGGCGGCGCTGACGTGCGCGGCGGGGCCGCCGGACTCCTCGGCCCAGATCCACTCCGCGTAGCACGCGAACCCCTCGTTCAGCCAGATGTCTCTCCACTGCGCGAGGCCGACGCTGTTGCCGAACCACTGGTGGGCGAGCTCGTGCGCGACGAGCCGCTCGAGGCCGCCCTCGCCGTCGATGTGGTTGGCGCCGAAGATGCCCATGCTCTGCGCTTCGAGGGGGATCTCGAGGTCGTCAGGGGTGACCACGACCGTGTACCCGAGATGCGGGTAGGGGCCGAAGGACGCCTCGAAGACGTTCATCATCTGCGGCAGGTCGGCGAAGTCGGCGTGCACCCGGCCCGCGAGCGGGCGCGGGTAGAACAGGGTCCCGGTGGCGTCGCCCACGTCGACGGTCTCGCGGAAGTACCTGCCGATCTGGAGTGTGACGAGGTAGGTCGGAGTGGGTTCGTCGAGCCGGAACTCCCACACCGCCTTGCCCTTGCGGGTGCTCTTTGTCGCGGGGACGCCGGTCACCACCGTGTAGCCCGGGTCGGTGGCGATCTCGATGCGGTAGGTCGCCTTGTCGACGGGCACGTCGTTGCAGGGGAACCAGGTCGCCGCTCCCGTGGGCTGGGATGCCACGATGATGCCGTCCTCGAGCTCCTCCCAGCCGATCAGTCCCCAGCGGGTGCGGCGCGGCCGCGGCGCGCCGGCGTAGGTCACCGTGACGGTGAGCTCGGTGCCGGCCTCGACGGCGGCGCCGAGTGCGATGCGGACCTTCCGATCGGTCTGGCGGAAGCCGGCGCGGCTGTCCTGGGCCACGCGCACCCGGCTGACCTTGAGCCCGACGAGGTCGAGCAGCACGGTCTGCGTCGGGGCGAGGGTCCGGATGCGCAGCACGGCGGTGGCGGCGAGCCGGTTGGTCGACATCTTGTAGTCGAGCGTGAGGTCGTAGTGCTCCACCTGGATCGCGGCGTCGCCGCTCTGCGGTGTGTACGGATCGACGGTCATCACTCGGTCGCCTGATAGGCCCTGACCTTCACCGCCCGCCACGGACCGATCGGGTTGCCGCTCCAGCGGCTGCCGACGGGAACGACCTCACCCCGCATGACGAGGGATGCCGGGCCGACGGTCGCGTTCGCACCCAGCGCCGCCGCGGGGAGGATCACGCTGTGCGGGCCCAGGGTGGCACCGGCCTCCAGGGTGACGGTGTCGATGCTCATCACTCGATCATGGAACAGATGCGTCTGAACCACACATCCTCGGTTGACGGTCGCGCCGTCGCCGAGCGTGACGAGGTCGGGCTCGGGCAGCCAGTAGCTGTCGGTCCACACCCCGCGGCCCACCTTGGCGCCCAGTGAGCGCAGCCAGACGGCGAGGGCCGGCGTGCCGGCGGCGGCGCCGGCGAACCACGGCGCGGCGACCATCTCGGTGAAGGTGTCGGACACTTCGGTGCGCCACACGAAGCTCGACCAGAGCGGGTGCTCGCCCGGCCGGATGGGGCCGACGATCACCCACTTCGCCACGGTGGTGATGCCGGCGGCCACCGCGCCGGCGGCGAGCATGACACCGCCCGACAGCGCCCCGGCGACGGCGAGACCCCACGTGTCGAGCAGCCACGCGAGCGTTCCCAGGACGGCGAGGCCCAGTGCGCAGGTGACCACGACGGGGACGAACCGGCACAGCTCCCACAGTGCGCGGGCCACGCGCAGGCCGGTGCGGGGCCGGTAGGTGCGCTCGAGGTCCGAGTCGTTGACGACGCGGCGCAGACGCACGGCCGGCGATCCCAGCCACGACGAACCGGGCTTCGACTTCTCGGGGGCCACCGACAGCACCGCGACCAGGCCGTCCTTCGGGACGCGGTGCCCGGCCGACGCCGTGCCGGAGTTGCCCAGGAACGCGCGCTTGCCGATGCGGGCGGGCCCGACCCGCATCCAGCCGCCGCTGAGCTCATACGTGCCCACCATCGTGTCGTCGGCGAGGAATGCGCCGTCGTCGATCGTCGTCATCGAGGGGATGAGCAGCACGGTGGACGCCTCGACCTCACGCCCGACCCGGGCGCCGAGCATCCGCAGCCAGATGGGCGTGAACAGGCTCGAGTAGAGGGGGAACAGGATCGTCCGGGAGGAGTCGAGCAGACGCTCGGTCGTCCACGCCTGCCAGCCCACGCGGCTGCGCACCGGGTGCACGCCCGCCACGAGCCCGAGCGCCAGTAGGCGCACGAGCACCAGCACCGCACCGGCGAACACCACGCCCGTCACCAGCGTCGCCGGAACGAGCCAGATCAGCAGGCCCGGGATCGTGGCTGCCAGGCTGGCCGAACCGCGCACCCCCGCGGCCAGGACGAGCGCGCCGACGGCCATGGCCACGAAGGGGAGCAGCCCCAGGACCGCTGAGGAGAGCGCGTAGGCCCACAGCCACCGCCGGCCGGCCGGGGGACGATCGGACGCCATCGGCGTCGACGTCCCGCCGACGCGGGCGGCGGGGGACCCGGCCCAGCGCTGACCTGCGCGCACGCGGCCGAACACGGCCGAGCCCGGGGCGATCTCGGCACCCCGGCCGATCCGGGTGCCGGGAGCGAGTGTGCTGCGGGAGCCGATCGTCGCCCCCGCGCCGATACGGATGGCGCCGATGCGGACAGTGTCGCCGTCGATCCAGTAGCCGGTGAGATCCACCTCGGGTTCGATCGCCGCGCCCGCGCCGATCTCGAGCATGCCGGTCACCGGCGGCAGCGTGTGCAAGTCGACGTCCGCGCCGATGCGCGCACCGAGGGCGCGCGCGTAGTACGCGACCCACGGTGCACCGGCGAGGCCCACCGGGTCGACCTGCTGCGCGACCTGCTCGGCAAGCCACAGTCTCAGGTGCACTCCGCCGCCCCGCGGGTAGTCGCCGGGCTTGACCCCGGACAGCAGGATGCGCGCGGCAAGGGTCGACACCGCCATCCGGCCGAACGGCGTCACGAACACCACGAGACCCGCCAGCACCGCCCACGGCGGCGGGTCCGGCAGGAACTCGAAGCCCGGCACCAGCCGCAGCAGCCAGCTCGCGGTGAGCAGCCAGGTGATCCAGCGGGCACCGCTGAGGATGAACAGGGGGATGCCGGCGAGCGTCTGCACCCACTGCATGCGCCTCGGGGTGGGGTGCGCGGTGGAGAAGGATGCCGGTGTGTCGTCGCCGGAGGCTTCGTCCTCGACGGCATCGGCCATCTGACGCAGGCGCGGGAGGTCATAGACGTCGGCCATGGTGAACTCGGGAGCCCGGGTCCGGATCCGTGACACCAGCTGGGCAGCGGCGAGCGACCCGCCGCCGAACTGGAAGAAGTCCTCGTCCTCGTCGGCGGGGCGCGCGCCCAGCACGGCGACCCACTGCTCGGCCAGCCACGCCGCCGTACCCGACAGGCCGGAGTCCCCGGCATCCGTGTCCACCAGAGGCCACGGGAGCGCGGCCCGGTCGACCTTTCCGGAGGTGCGCACCGGGAGGTCTTCGATGACGGCGAGCAGCGGGATCAGGGGAGCCGGCAGCATCTCCGTCAGCTGCGCGCGAGCCTGTTGCCGGTCGAAGCCGTCATCGGGCACCACATAGCCGACCAGGAGTGACACGCCGGCCTCGGTCTTCTGCACGGCGACCGTCGCGCCCGACACCGCCGTGAGCGATTGCAGGGCTGCTTCGACCTCGCCGAGTTCGATGCGACGTCCGCCGATCTTGACCTGATCGTCGGCGCGACCCTGGAACAGCAGACCCTCCGGATCCGCGCGCACCAGGTCGCCGGAGCGGTACGCGCGGTCCCAGCCGAGGGTCGGCATGGGCGCGTACTTCTCGGCATCCTTCGCCGGATCGAGGTAGCGGGCCAGCCCGACACCGCCGATGATCAGTTCGCCGACCCCGCCCTCGGCGACGGGCAGGCCCTCGCCGTCGACGACGGCCAGCGCCCAGCCGTCGAGGGGCAGTCCGATCCGCACCGGCCCGTCGCCGGTCATGAGGGCGGCGCAGGCGACGACCGTCGCCTCGGTCGGTCCGTAGGTGTTCCACAGCTCGCGGCCGTCGCCGACGAGCCGGGCGACCAGCTCGGGCGGGCAGGCCTCGCCGCCGAAGATCAGCAGCCGGACGTTCTCGATCGCGTCGGCCGGCCACAGCGCCGCCAGGGTCGGCACGGTCGAGACGACGGTGATGGAGTGGCCGACCAGCCAGGGCCCGAGGTCTTCGCCCGACCGGACCAGAGCGCGGGGCGCGGGCACGAGGCACGCGCCGTGCCGCCACGCCAGCCACATCTCTTCGCACGACGCGTCGAAGGCGACGGACAGGCCCGCCAGCACGCGGTCGCCCGGGCGGAGCGGGTCGTCGGGCAGGAACATCCGGGCCTCGGCGTCGACGAACGCCGCCGCCGACCGGTGCGACACCGCGACGCCCTTCGGCACGCCGGTCGACCCCGAGGTGAAGATGATCCAGGCGTCGTCGTCGATGGTCGGCGGTGGCACGATCGGGGTCGCGCTCGAACTGGGATGCGGATCGTCGCCGTCGAACAGGCCAGCCGGCCTGGCTGCGGTGAGCGGAGCGGTCGGGCGGTAGACGCCGTGCGCTGTCACCACGCCGCGCACCCCGGCCTCGGTGAAGACCAGGTCGGCGCGCTCCTGCGGGTCGTCGGCGTCGACGGGTACGTAGGCGGCGCCGGCCGCCATGATCCCGAGGATCGCCACGTACAGCTCGCGATCGCCGGACGGCATGCGCACGCCGACCCGGTCGCCGCGTGCGACGCCGTGCTCGTGCAGCCGCGCCGCCATCTGCCACACCCGGGCGAGCAGCTCGGCATAGCTCAGCGCCCCGTCGGCGTCTTCGAGCGCGGACGCTTCGGGGTACCGCTTCGCGGCGGCGTGCAGGATGTCGATGAGGGTGCGCGGCGCCGGTGCCTCGCCGCGGCGGTCGAAGATCTGCTGCACGGCCGCGTCGATCACGCAGACAGCAGCTCGACCAGCGCGGCCTTGCTGAGCCGGGAGTAGCCGGTGCGGCCCGCGGCGCGGGCGCGGGCGCGGAGCTCGGCGACGGTGAGGGACGCGAGCTCGCCTGTGCCGGTGCCTGCATGTGCTGCGGCCGGTGCTGCGGGCTTCGCGGCGCCGGTTGCGGGTGCCGTGGCGGTGGCAGCGCGCCGGGTCACGGGTGCCTGCGCGGTGGTCGGCTTCACGACGGTCGCCGGCGGGGCAGCAACCTTGGCCGCAGACTTCGTCGACGCGGCCTTCTTGTCCGCCTTCGGCTTGTCCGCCTTCGGCTTGTCGGCCTTCGGCTTGTCCGCCTTCGGCTTGTCGGCCTTCGGCTTGTCGGCCTTCGGCTTGTCGGCCTTCGGCTTGTCGGCCTTCGGCTTGAGTGTGGCGACGGCCTTGGTGACGCGCTGGGCGGCGGCCGTGGCCCTCTTCTCGACCTTGGCGGGCTTGCGCGCGAGCTTCTTCTTCGAAACCTTCGCCGCGTCCTTGGCATCGCCGGCGAGTTCGCGCAGCTTCGTGGCATCCTTCTTCGGCAACGACCTGCTCAGCTTCTTGGCATCCTTCGCGGCAGCGGCCGCAGCCTCGATCGCCGACTCCGCGCGCAGTTCGGCCTTCGTCTTCTTCGCCATCGTGGACCCTTCCGTCATCCGCATCCATGAACAGGGACGCGGTCAGGGCAGAAAGCGTACAGGGCGAAGAAGAACGGAAGGCGGGGCCATGACGAACGATCTCGGGCCATGGGGAGCGTGTCGCCGGCGTGCGTCGGTCCGTCGCCGTTCGTTAGGGTATGCACGTGTCCCTCGATCGCCCACAGCCGCGCATGATCGACGTCGCGCGCCGCGCTGAACGCGTCTACGACAAGCTCACGGCGGGGTGCAGGTCGTACGCGGCATGACGAGCCCCGAGATCCACTTCGTCGCCGCGCTGGAGCAGTTCGAGCCGGCGGAGGCGGTTCGGCTGGCGGCGCTCGCCGACCGGGCCGGGTTCGCGGGGATGGTGGTGGCCGACAGGTTTCAGCCGTGGTTGCCCAGTCAAGGGAACGCGCCGTTCGTGTGGACGGTGCTCGGGGCCATCGGGCAGCAGACTGCCGGGCTGCTGACGGCCTCGGCGGTGGCGGGGTTCCGGATGCACCCCGCGGCGGTGGCGCAGGCCAGCGCGACGGTCGCCGCGCTGTATCCCGGCCGGCATCGGCTCGTGCTGTCGGCCGGCGACGCGATCGACGAGCATGTCGTGGGCGGCTACTGGCCCGAGGCCCCGGAGCGGGCGGCGCGGCTGTTCGAGGCGACCGATGTGATCCGCAAACTGTTCGCGGGCTCGGTCAAGGGCAACGACGTCCGGCACGCGGGGGAGCATTTCCGGCTGGAGACCGCGCGGATCTGGACGATGCCCGATGCTGCTCCACCGCTTCAGGTGTGGGCGGGTGGGCCGGTGACGGCCCGTCGCGCCGGGCGCGGCGGCGATGGGATCGTGGTGCAGGCCGGCCCCGCCACGCGGATGGCCGCACTGCTGGCCGCGTTCCGCGACGGCTCCCGGGACACCGGCCGCACGCAGGCGACGGCGACGGTGCACGCGCAGGTGTCGTGGGCGCCCACAGACGCGGCCGCCGAGCAGCAGGCGCTGCGGGAGTGGCCGATGGCGGGGCTGCGTTTCCCGCGCGGCGACATCCGGTCGCCGTTCGACGTCGACCAGCTCGCCCGGTCGGTCACCATCGACGACATCCGTGCCCGCATCCCGGTGTCGGCCGACCTCGACGTGCACCGCGCGCACCTGCAGGCCCTGCTCGATCTCGGGTTCGACACGGTGCACGTGCACAACGTCGGACGCAATCAAGACGCATGGATCGACGTCTTCACCCGCGACGTCCTCCCGCACCTGACGAAATGAGCACATGGAGAAGCTGAGCGTGTGGGCCCTGCCCGGGATGCCGGAGGTGCGCGCCGGCGCCGACCTCGCCGTGCTGATCCTCGACGCCGTCGAGCGCACCGCTGAACCGCTCGTGGACGGCGACATCCTCGTGGTGACCTCGAAGATCGTCTCGAAGGCCGAGGGTCGCACGGTGCAGGCAGACGACCGCGAGGCTGCGATCAGTGCGGAGACGGTCCGGGTGGTCGCGACCCGTCCGCGCGGCGACGGCGGGGTGACCCGGATCGTGCAGAACCGGCTCGGCATCGTGGGCGCCGCGGCGGGGGTCGACGCATCCAACGCCGAGCCCGGGACGATCCTGCTGCTGCCGCTCGACCCCGACGCGTCAGCTCGGGCGCTCGCAGGCGAACTGCGCCGCCGGTCCGGTGCCGACATCGGCGTCATCGTGAGTGACACGCTCGGCCGGCCGTGGCGGGACGGACAGACCGACGTGGCGATCGGCGCCGCGGGCGTCGAGGTGTTCGATCGGATGCAGGGCCGCGTCGACAGCGCCGGCAAACCTCTGGTCGTGACGCTCCCGTGCGTGGCCGACGAACTGGCCGCCGCGGGCGATCTGGTCAAGGGCAAGCTGAGCGGGTGCCCGGTCGCCATCGTGCGCGGCATGGGGCGGCTCGTGGGACCGCTGACGCTCCCGGGGGCGGCGAGCATCGTGCGACCGGCAGAGAAGGACATGTTCCACCTGGGCGCCGACGAGGCGCACCGGGAGGGTTTCGACGAGGGATACGCGGCGGGACTCGCCGCGTCGAGGTGACGTGCGCGGCGGTCGCGCCGCCTCGATGTGAGGGAGATGATCATGGCATTGACGTTGGGTTACAAGGCTTCGGCGGAGCAGTTCGGGCCGCGGGAGCTGGTCGAGATCGCGGTGGCCGCGGAGGGGCACGGGTTCGAGTCGGTGGCGGTGAGCGACCACTTCCAGCCGTGGCGGTACACCGGCGGGCATGCGCCGTTCTCGCTGGCGTGGGCGGCGGCGGTGGGGGAGCGGACGAGCCGGATCCGGATCGGGACGAGTGTGATGACCCCCACGTTCCGGTACAACCCGGCGGTGATCGCGCAGGCGTTCGCGACCCTCGGGATGCTGAACCCCGACCGCGTGTTCCTGGGGGTGGGCACCGGTGAGGCGCTCAACGAGATCGCGACCGGGTTCCAGGGTGCGGGCGAGCAGGAGTGGCCGGAGTTCAAGGACCGGTTCGCGCGGCTGCGGGAAGCGGTGCGGCTGATGCGGGCGCTGTGGACCGGGGACCGCGTCTCGTTCGAGGGGGACTACTACTCCACGCACGAGGCATCCATCTACGACGTCCCCGAAGGCGGCATCCCGGTCTACATCGCCGCAGGCGGCCCGCTGGTGGCGAAGTACGCCGGCCGGGCCGGTGACGGGTTCATCTGCACGTCGGGCAAGGGCCGGGAGCTGTATGTCGACAAGCTGGTCCCCGCGGTCAAGGAGGGCGCCGCGGCAGCCGGCCGCGACTTCGCGCAGATCGACCGGATGATCGAGATCAAGCTGTCGTATGAGGAGACCACCGAGGCGGCGCTGGAGAACACCAGGTTCTGGGCGCCGCTGTCGCTGTCGAAGGAGCAGAAGCACGACATCACCGACCCGATCCAGATGGAGCAGGCCGCCGACGCGCTGCCCATCGAGCAGGTGGCGAAGCGGTGGATCATCGGGACGGATCCGGATGCCGTGGTCGCGCAGATCAAGGATTATGTGGACTGGGGCTTCACCCACCTCGTCTTCCACGCCCCCGGCCACGACCAGGAGCGCTTCATGACCCTCTTCGCACGCGACCTGGCCCCGCGGCTGCGCGCGCTGTAGGCGCACCGCTCGCGCCGACCGCGCCGACCGCGCCGTGGACGACTGCCGGCATCCGTCCCGTGTGCGGCAGTCGTCAGCGCCGGTCGGCGTCGAGACCCAGTGCGAGCCGACCGGCGTGCATGAGGGTCTCCTCGGGCGTCAGCGGATGGAATGCCGCGGCGCGCACATCGCGGTAGGCCCGCTCGATGATCGACCCTTTGAAGTAGGCGCGGCCCCCGGCCAGCGCCATCGCGGCATCCGTCACCGCCACCCCCGTGCGGGCGATCTCTGCTTTCGCCGCCATCACGGCCGCGAACGTCTCGATCGACGGCTGCGGGTCGTCTCCCACGAGCCGCAGCGCGCCGTCGAGAGCCCAGGATGCGACGCGCAGCCGCTGGCTCATCTCGCCGACCTGTCGCTGGACGAGGGGATCATCAGCCGTGCCGGCGACCCCCGCGACCGCCGCAGCGTACGCCGACTCGGCGACGCCGAGGTAGACGGCGGCGATGACCGAGAAGCCGATGCTCGCGATCACCTGCAGCGGCGCATCGATGACGCCCCAGGGCCGATCGGCGAGCACCGCCTGCGCCGGGACGAACACGTCGGTCAGATCGATGTTGTTGCTCGCGGTGCCGCGCATGCCCAGCGTGTTCCAGTTGTCGGCCACGTGAACGCCCGGAGCCGCGAACGGCACGGCGACATTGATCACCCGTCGGCCGCGCTCGAGGTCGTCGACCGTGAACATCGTCGACATCACGGTGCCGGCCGGGGAGAGGCTCGCAAATCGCTTCGTGCCCGAGACGCGATAGCCGCCCTCGACCGGCACCGCGGTGCCGTTGGGCCGGGTGAAGTCGTCACCTCCGGTGGACACGAGCAGAACACCGTCGTCTGCGACGCGGCGCAGCGTGGCCTCGGCGCCGGGCAGGCCGCGCCGGTAGCGCCACGTGGTGAAGCGCACGACGTGCTGGTGCATCGCGGTCGCCAGCGCCGTCGAGCCGCAGTGGTGGGCGAGCTCCCGCTGCAGCGCGGCGAGTTCGGCCACGGTGGCGCCGTCGCCGCCGAGCTCGACCGGAACGGCCGCTTTCAGCAGTCCCGCGTCGCGCATCGCGGCGAGGCCCTCTTCGACGAAGGTGCCGTCGGCGTCGTGGCGTGCGGCGTGCTCGGCGAGCACCGGCCCGATCAGCGAGGCGCGTTCTTGCAGGGTCAGGGTTTCTTCGAGTGTGTCCATGGAGTTCACGATCCCGGCATCCGCCCACCGCCCCCAGTGCACGGATCGGACTCGGCTGGTACAGATTCGTGACTACCCAGGCGGCGATCGCGGTGGGACCATGGGGCATGGCCGACTACGGCAGTTACTGTCCGATCGCGCTGGGCAGCGAGATCGTCGCAGATCGATGGACGCCCCTGATCCTGCGCGAGATGATCATCGGCAACACCCGCTTCAACGACATCGCCCGCGGGCTTCCCGGCATCTCGCGGTCGCTGCTCGTGCAGCGGCTGCGGCACCTGGAGAGCCGCGGCGTGGTCGAGACGTGGCCGTCGCCGACGGGCAAGGGCCATGAGTATCACCTCACGCCCGCGGGACAGGACCTCCAGGGGGTCATCCTGGGCCTGGGTCGCTGGGCGATCGAGTGGCTCTTCGAAGAGCTGCGGCCGCACGACGTCGACTCGCTCACCCTCACCTGGTGGATGCATCGGCGGGTCAACCCCGAGCGGTTCCCGCCCCACCGCGTGGTCGTCGAGTTCCGGCACACCGCGCCGCAGCGCGACACCTACTGGCTCGTGCTCGACCACGGCGAGGCCTCGGTCTGCCTGCAGCACCCCGGATTCGATGTGGACGTGATCGTCACCTCGACCACCGGGAGTCTCGCGGACGTGTTCCAGGGCTACCGCCGCTGGCCCGAGGCGGTCGCCGACGGCCGCATCGAGATCGACGGGTCGCCGCGCCTGGTGCACGCGCTGCCCTCGTGGTTCTCGTGGAGCCCGTTCGTGGACGTCACCTACGAACGGGCCGAGCGGGCAGCGCGCGCGGCGCTGGCCGGGTGAACGACCCGCGCCGGATCGGGGAGTGGCTGGGTGCGCGACGGCGGCGCTCGGATAGGGGTCGCTTGTGGGCGCGTCCGCGTGCGTGATGCGGCAACACGTGACCCCGATTCGGGGGAGTGCCTGGGTGCGCGACGGCGGCGCTCGGATAGTGGTCGCTCGTGGTCGTGTCCGCGCGCGCGATGCGGCAACACGTGACCCCGATTCGGGGGAGTGGCCTGGCCGGGAGTGCCCGGCACCGAAGGCCTCGAGCGGCGGGTGGTGTCAGGGCCCGGTCGTCACGACCTGAGGCCCCGCGGAGTCAGCCCGCGCACTGCCCTCGAGCGGCGAGAACGCGATGAGCGGTGTGCCGTCGACGGGGTGGGTGACGACGTCGGCGCGGACGCCGTAGACGAGTTCGATGAGCTCCGCGGTGAGTGTCTCCGAGGGGGCTCCGGATGCCACGACGCGACCCTCGGCGACCACGATGACCTGATCGGCGTAGCGCGCTGCGAGGGTCAGGTCGTGCAGGGCCGCGAGCACCGCGATGCCGCTGTCGGCCAGCGCGCGCAGCAGCGACAGCGTGTGCAGCTGAGCGCGGATGTCGAGGTGGTTGGTCGGCTCGTCGGCGAGCAGCAGCGTGGGTTCTTGCGCGAGGGCGCGCGCCAGCAGCACGCGCTGGCGCTCACCTCCCGAGAGCTCGTGGAACCGGCGATCGGCGAAGGCACCGGCATCCACCCTCTCGAGAGCGGCACGCGCGATCTCGGTGTCGTGCGCGCCGGGACTGCCCAGAAGGGGGATGTGCGGGGTGCGCCCGAGGAGGACGACATCGGCGGCGACCAGATCGAGGTCGGTCTCGGCCTGCTGCTCGACCAGTGCGCTGTAGCGGGCGCGGTCGCGGCGCCGCAGCGCGCGGGTGTCGGTTCCTCCGAACGCGATGGCACCGGACTGGGGCACCTCGACGGCGGCGATGAGGTGCAGCAGGGTCGACTTGCCGGCGCCGTTGGGGCCGACCAGGGCGGTGAGCGATCCCGCCTCGACGCTGCAGTCTATGCCGTCGATGATCATCCGCCCGTTGTGCGCGAACGAGACGGCGCTGGCGCGCAGCACGGTCATGAGATTCTCCGGGAGCGCAGCAGCAGGACGGCGAACAGCGGTGCGCCGATGAGGGCGGTGACGACGCCGACGGGCAGTTCGCGCGGGTCGAACAGCGTGCGGGCGAGGGTGTCGGCCCACACCAGGAAGATCGCCCCGGTGAGCAGCGACAGCGGCAGCAGGGCGCGGTGGCGCGCGCCGACGAGCAGCCGGACGGCGTGGGGCACGACGAGCCCGATGAATCCGATCGAGCCGCTCACCGCCACCAGGCATCCGGTGAGCAGCGCGGTGGCGCCCAGCAGCACCCAGCGGGTGCGTCCGACCGCGATCCCCAGCGAAGCGGCGGCGCGATCTCCGAACGCGAACGCGTCGAGCGCGCCCGCACTGGCCAGCAGCGGCAGGCCGATGACGGCGATCGCGACCAGCGCGATGACCGCGGTCGGCCACGTGACGCCGGCGAGCGAGCCGAGCAGCCAGCTGAGGATCTCGCGGTAGCTGTCGCCGGTCGCGCTCCAGAAGATGACGAGACTCGTCAGCGCCCCGAGCACGGCCGACACGGCGATGCCGGCCAGGATCGTGCGCGACGAGGTGATGCGCCCGACGGCGCCGGCGAGGGCAAGGGTGGCGACGAGGGCGGCGAGCGCCCCCGCGAACGCGGCGATCGGCAGGGCCACGGTGAAGCCCAGCACGATGACCGTGACGGCCCCGAACGAGGCGCCCGAGGACAGGCCGAGCAGATAGGGGTCGGCGAGCGGGTTGCGGAGCACCGCCTGCATGATCGCGCCGCACAGCGCCAGCCCGGCTCCGACCGCCGCCGCGGCGAGGACCCGCGGCATCCGCAGTTCCCAGACGATTCCATCGCGCAGGGGCGACAGCGCCGATTCACCCAGGCCCAGGTGCGCGAGGATCGTGCCCCACACATCATCGGCCGACAGCTCGGCGGGGCCCAGCGTCACGCTCACCACGATCGACACCGCGAGAGCGACGACGAGGACGACCGCCCATGCGCCGGTGCGCACACCGCGCCACCGCGGCGACGAGGCCGGGGCTGCAGGCGGTGCGGGGGCGAGGACGGTCACGGCAGATCGAGCTCCTCCAGCTGCGTGAGCAGGGACTGGACCGCCTCGACGTTGCGCACGCCGGCTTCGGCCGCGGGGAACGGCACGACGAGGTAGCGGCCCTCCACGACGGCGGGCAGCGCGGCGGTGGCCGGGTTGGCCTCGAGCACGCCGATCTTCTTCTCGGTCGAGCCCCACGCCGAATCCACGAGCACGATGACGTCGGGGTTCGCGTCGACGACGGCCTCCCAGCTCAGGCTCGACCACGTCTCGTCGATGTCGGCGGCGATGTTGGTGAGGCCCGTGGCATCCAGCATCATCTGCGGAGCACCGATGCCCGCGCCCACGAACGGGGTGTCGCTGCCCGAGCTGTACCAGAGGGCGGTGAGGCCTCGACCGTCGGGCGTCAGCGCGTCGAGTGCCGCGCGCTGCGCATCGATCAGCGCCGTCGCCCGGTCGGGTACGTCGAAGATCGCCCCCATCTCGGCGATGTCGGCGAACACGTCGTCGAACGACAGCGGGTTCGGCTGGTACTCCGGCTCCTGGCAGGCCGACGGGCTCACATAGGTGTCGACCCCGAGGGTGGCGAGCGTCTCGCGGTCGCCCGCGCCGTCGGCGGTCACGTTCGACTCCCACCCGGCGTAGACGAGGTCGGGTTCGAGGTCGAGCGTCGCCTCCTGACCGGGCACCTTGTCGGAGATGACCGGAACGCCGGCGGCGCGGTCGGCCCACTCGGGCGAAGGCTCGCCGTCCGAGAACGCGGTGCCGATCAGCGTGTCTTCGAGGCCGAGCGCGAGCACCATCTCGATCGAGGTCGACTTGATCGCCAGCACCCGCTCGGGTGCCGCATCGAAGGTGATCGACGTGCCGCAGTTGTCGATCGTCAGCGGGTACGCGTATGCGGGTGCCTCGGTGGGGGTGGATGCCGGTGGCGCGGCGTCGGCGGCAGTGCAGCCGGCGAGGGCGAACGCGGCGAGAACGGCGAAAGCGGATGCCGGGAATCGGCGGGGGAACGCGGGCATGAGGCTCCTGGGCGCAAGTCGACAGACGAATGACAAGCGGCCAAGGTCACGGCCGGGGGTCCCGCCAAGAAGGGCGGGTGTGGCGTCAGTCTACTGAAGGGCCACGGTGCCATGACGCAGCGAGCGAATTCACCCGGTTCGAGCCCCTTGCTCTCGCCGAACCCGCCCGATGCGCGTTCCACCGGCGTGAGCTGCAGAACGCCGAGGTCTTGCGATAGCGGCTGCGCATGAATGAGGAATCTCTCATTCCCAGAAATAGTTAACAATGTGTATTGCAGATTGTTACCAAGCAGGTCTAGCTTGACGCTCAGAGCACGCTCGAAGAGGAGCATGCGGCGACGGAAGGATCCGTGTTGTCAGAAAACGATGCACTGAGGAGAACCCGAGCACGCAGTTCTGTGCGCGGGATGGGCAGAGCGGCCCTCGCACTGGGGGTGGCAGCCGTGCTGGCTGTCGGCGCACTTCCGCTGACGGGAGCCGCGCACATCGGACGAGGGCAGGGTCCTGGAGCGGGATCAGGGCACGGCAAAGTCATCGATGCCGAAGATGCTGCGCTTGCGTTCGACGCCACCGCCTACACGACGATCGGCGTCACGATCGACGGGGTCGACACGCCGGTGCGGTGGTACAAGGAGGTTTGCTACGTTGCCGACCCCATCGAGGTGGCTACCACGCAGAACGGGCGGCCCATTGAGAACACCGCCTGCGGATACCAGAGCATGAACATCTTCGTCCCCGAGAGTACCGTGGGTGACGACGACACGGCGCTCTACTTCGCCGTCAACAACGGCGGATGGATGGCCAGCTACATCCGGGCGTCCGTCACCGACGGAGCGTCGTACGCGAGTGCCACGAGTAACGTCGGCGCAGCGTTGAAGGCGGGCTATGTCTTCATCGACGTCGCCAGCCGTTCGCGAGGGCTCGTCGCCGCCGACGGCAGCTATGCAGGGAAGTCGCCCGCAGCCGCCGTCGATGCGAAGGCCGCCGTGCGCTACCTGCGACTCAATGACAAGGCGATGCCCGGCAGTGCCGAGCGAATCGTCATCAACGGCACGAGCGGAGGCGGTGCCCAGGTCTCGATTCTGGGGGCGTCGGGCAACAGCAAGGACTACCTGCCGTATCTCTCCGAGATCGGCGCGGCCGGTGTCGACCGCAAAGGCAAGAGCACGCTCGACGACGACATCTTCGCCGTGGTGGCCTACTGCCCGATCACCGACATGGGCAACGCCGACATCGCGTACGAGTGGCTCTACACCGTGCTTGACACCCGGGAGATCGTTGGAGCGAGCCCCGCCCCCGACGCGAGTGCCACGCTTGCCGCGGCATACCCCGCGTACCTGAAGAGTCTCAAGCTGCGCACGAGCGAGGGGGCGAAGCTCACGTCGAGCACGATGATCGATGCGCTCGCCGCTGAGGTCGCCCGCTCGGCCGAGGCCTTCATGGCGGCGGATCCGGCACACACGGTTCCCGACCTCGGCGACGACATCGTCATCACCGGCAGTGGTGCGGGGACCTACGTGAACGACTGGATCGACGTCGACAACGAGACCGACACCGTCGTCTCAGTCGATATGAAGAACTACCTCGCGTTCGTGGCCTCGCAGAACCTGCTGAAACCTGCGCCGTCGTTCGATCAAACCGCAGTCACGGTACCGGGCTCGGGCGGCGGCCCCGGTACCGGGGAATCGAATCTGTACGGCACGCCCGCCCAGGTCTACTCGAACTTCACGGAGTACAGCTGGAACAACAACGGCATCGCGGGTGATGGCGTCGGTCTCGACGACACCGGGCTGACGTGGAACACACTGCTCAAGAAGCGCTCGACGATCGTCGATGAGCAGGTCGATCTCATCGACCCGTTGCAATACATCGGCACAAGCGCCGACACCGCGCCGTACTGGTATGTGCGCCACGGCACGCGTGACCGCGACACGTCGCTCACGATCTCGCTCACCCTCGATCGTGCCCTCGATGCCGATCGCGGCGTGCGCGATGTCGACTACCTGCTCGCGTGGGACCGTCCGCACTCGGGCAACTACGACGTGCCCGAGGCTATGGCGTGGGTCGCTGAGTCGCTCGCCGCTGCGGATGCCAAGGACGCAGGCACCAAGCGCCGCTGACCGTCGCCTGATGGGCGCCCGCCGACGGGGCGGGCGCCCATCTCGCGTGCTGCGGTGGCGTCAGCGCGCGGCGCGCAGACTCTTCAGCCACTCGATCGCCGGGCTGACCAAGAGGGTCTCGAACTGGTGGTCGGCGTGGCTGGCTTCTCGCAGGACACGCAGCACGACCTCGGCGCCCCCCGCGCGCAGCGCATCGGCGAGGATGAGCGTCTGCTGGTAGGGGATGAGTCGGTCGTTCGTGCCGGTTGCGAGGAAGAAGGGCGGCAGCGTCGTCGCGGTGGGGACGTAGGTGATCGGGTTCGCGGAGGCGACGAGATCGGGCGAATCGGCTACCGAGGCGCCGAGGAACCGCGACTCGGGTGAGTCGGGGCCGCTGTGCTCCTGCACCGGCGGACCGTCTCCGGTGGGCGGCTCCGCCGCGAACTGCTCGTCCATGACCGAGAAGTCCGACGGGCCGTACCAGTCGATCACCGCCGACACATGTGAGTCGTCCCCGGGAGTATCGAACGCGGTCCGCTGACTGCCCAGCACGCCGAGCATCGCGGCGAGATACCCGCCGGCCGACCGGCCCCAGGCGGCGAAGAAGTCCGGGTCGAGATTCCAGCGGTCGGCGTGCATACGGAGAAATCCGGTGGCACGCTTGACATCTTGGATCGCCGCCGGGAAGAGCGCTTCCCGCGACAGGCGGTAGTCGATCGACGCGACGGCGAATCCGGCATCCAGCAGGGCGGGAACGGCTGCGAGCTCCCACGTGCGGTCGCCCATCATGAAGGCGCCGCCGTGGATCGTGAGGACGAGTGGGGTGGGGCCGGGGGTGTCGGGCATGTACAGATCGAGCACCTGGTGCAGGGAGTCATCACCGTATGAGACGGTGATCGTCGGGACGACGACCTTCTCGTTGTGCCGGAGCGGGTTGACCTTGCGAGCGAGTTCGCGGATGCCGGAAGATGCCAGCGCACCGCCCTCGCGGAAGGATTCGAGCGCCCCGATCACCGAGCCGATGTGTGCGCGCATCGCCTCTTCCGCGGCGACGGGATCGTGGGCGCAGACAGCGTCGATGATGGCGAGATGCTCGCGCAGCGCCGCCGCCGGACGGCCCGGCACCAGGGCGAGGACGAACTGGTGCTGCACGATCTGTGCACCCAGCTGCTCGAGGATCTTCGTGGCGGGTTCGTGTGCGGCGATCGTGCGCAGTGTCGTGTGAAGTTCTCCGTTCACCTGCGAATAGCGCACGACTTCGAACCGCTGCACGGCCTCGCGCATCGACTCCGCGAGCCCGTGCAGGTGGGCGGCGTCGTCCGCAGTCGCCCGCTGTGCGGCGCGGGCGGCGACGAGTCCTTCCACCGCCCGGCGCACCTCGGTCAGCATGATCGCGTCGTCCACGGATATCTCGCGGACGCGCGCCCCACGATTGGGCTCGATATCGACGAGCCCTTCGGATGCCAGCTGGACGAGGGCCTTGCGCACGATGAATCTGCTCGTGTCGTAGTCGGTCGCGAGATCGGCTTCGACAAGTCTCTCGCGGGGCGCGTACTCGCCGCCGAGAATGGCCCCCCGCAGCTTGGGAAGCACCTGATTCGTCGATGCCATCGTTCCTCCACTTCCGGCTTATCACAGTAGTGCCCCCGGATTGTTGGTCGAGGCGATTGAAATTGTTATCAATCAAGATGAGCGAATTGTTGACAATATGGACAGGAGGGAGACATCATCGAGTGGTGCAGAGAACCACATCCGTCCCCCGCCACGAGGACCCCTGGGCCCAGCTGGGCGATCGCCCGCTGCCCGCTCCCCCGTTCGAGGCCGACGTTGCGCGGCGTTCCTCCATCATCTACACCGTGGTACCGGGATTCCGTCCACTCGAGCTGGATCTCTACACGCCGGCCGATGGCGATGGATCGCCCCGGCCGGCTGTCATGTGGATCCACGGTGGCGCGTTCGCGCTCGGCACCAGGCAGATCGCACCGGCGTTCCTCGAGGAGGCCGACTTCTTCGCCACGCTGGTCCGGGCGGGCTTCGTCGTCGCATCCATCGACTACCGGCTGTCGGGCGAGGCTCAGTGGCCCGCCCAACTGCTGGACGTGCGGACCGCGGTCCGCTGGCTGCGCAGCCGCAGTGCGGAGCTGGCGATCGACCCCGAGTCCATCGCGGTGTGGGGCGAATCCGCCGGAGCCCACCTCGCCGCGATGGCCGGCGTCCTCGGCGGCACCGGCCGGGACGAAGAGCCCGTCTCGCTGGAGCTTCCGCGCGTAGCGGCCGTCGTCGATTGGTACGGCCCGACGGACTTCCGGCAGATGGACGTGCAGGCCGCAGAGAACTCCGCGATGGCGCACGACGACCCCGAGTCGCCCGAGTCGCGGCTGGTCGGCGCCCCGGTGCAGGAGGCCGGCGCGATCATCGATGATGCCAACCCGGTCACGCATGTCACGGCAGACGCACCGCCATTCCTCATCCGTCATGGTGAACTCGACCGTCTGGTCGCATTCGGGCAGAGCGTGTTGCTGGCTGAGCGACTGGCCGAAGTCGGGGCCGACGTAACGCTGCACGCGGTACCCGGTGCCGGGCACGTGTTCGAAGGGCATCCCGCCCCCGGCGAATTCATAGCCGAGGCGATCGAGTTCCTCTCGCGGGTTCTCCCGACGCCCCCATGCCACCGCGCCGACGACCTGAGAGGCCACCCGTGACCACCACGACCGATAGCGCCGAAGCACGTACCCGCTCACGCGGTCGGAATATGCTCGCCGGCACGCTGAAGAGGCTCGTCTCGGCCGACTGGTTCAGCGCCGTCACGGCGCTCGTCGTCCTGTTCGCGGTCGTGGGTGCCTTCCATCCGGCGTTCGTCAGCCCCAACCAGTTGATGAACGTCGTGCAGCAGTCGGTCTATGTCGCGCTGATGGCCGCCGGCATCGTTTTCCTGCTCACGCAGGGGGAAGTCGACCTGTCGGTGGCCGGAAACTATGTCCTTGCGATGGTCAGTGCTGCACTGCTGATCCAAGCCGGTGTCAATACCTGGCTGGCGGCGCTCATCGCGCTCGTCATCTCGACCCTGGTCGGCGCGCTCAACGCGCTGATCGTGCAAGTCATCGGCATCCCCTCGCTCATCGCGACGCTGGCGATGGGCTGGGTGCTTCGAGGGCTCGCGGCCGCGCTGTCGGAGGGCAAGCAGATCATCGGAATGCCGATCGACGATTCGTTCTTCGAGATCGTCGGCGGCGGGAGCTTCATCGGCATCCCCGTCTCAGTGTGGATCCTCATCATCACGGTCGCGGTGCTGACTGTCGTCCTGCGAGCGACGCCGTTCGGCTTCCGGGCGCGGGAAGTCGGCTCGAACCCCGACGCCGCGAAGTTCGCCGGAATTCCGGTCGGCCGTACCAAAGTAACCGCCTTCCTGCTCTGCGGCTTCCTCGCGGGCCTTGCCGGCATAATCGGCCTGGCGTTCTTCACCAGCGGCGACCCGACCAGCGGCGGCGGCTTCGAACTGTTCGCCGTGGCCGGTGCCGTGATCGGCGGCAACCCGCTCACCGGAGGTACAGCCACCGTCTTCGGCGGTGTCGTCGGAGCGATCCTGCTCAACGCCGTCAGCATCGCGCTGGTGTACTTCAGCATCCCGGCGGTGTGGAGCCAGTTCGCGACGGGCGCCGTGATCATCCTCGCGGTGTCACTCGACGGGCTGATGCGCTCCCGCCGCAACCGTCACCCCTGACCCAGAGCACCATCCATCTCTCAAGGAGGAGAACAGCAATGAGAAACCCGATTCCCCCATCCCGTCGTCGTGGCCGCAGGATCGCCCTTGCGGCAGCGGCTCTCACCGTCGCACTGTCGGTCACCGGCTGCGCAGCCACGTCGACGGCACCGGAGCCGAGCGGCGACGCACCCGAGACCGTCGAGCCGGGCTCCATCAAGCTCGGCATCGCCTATTGGGACACCCGCACGTACGCCTTCCAGCTGATGCTGAAAGGGGCCGAGGCGGTGGCCGCAGCCGACCCGGCCATCGATCTCGAGTCCGCTGCTCCCGACGCGGGCGATCCGTCCAAGCTCCTCCCGCTGTTCCAGGCGATGTCGCAGACGCAGACGGACGGCATCGTGTTGCAGACGCTTGCTGCCGACCCGTTCTACCGCCCGGTGCAACAGGTCACATCGGCCGGCACGCCCGTCATCGCGATCGACGCACCGCCGCCTGCGGATGCCGGTGTCGACCTGTTCATCACCAATGACAACGTCGAGCTCGGCCGCATGCTGGCCCGTGAGATCCTCGCCTCGGTCCCGGAGGACGCATCCGGCCAGATCATCATCGGCACCAACGGCCCGGCCGTGCCGCCGCTGATGGCCCGCGTCGACGGCATGATCGAGGTTCTCGCGGCGGAGCGCCCCGGAGTCGAGGTCGTCGGCCCGATTTCCACCTACGGCACCTCGGGCTCGACCCAGGAGAACTTCAGCGCCTGGGACGGGATCTGGCGGCAATACCCGAACGCTCTGGCCTACCTCGCGCCAGGCGCACAGGACGCCGTCTCGCTCGCGCTGGTCCAGCAGCGCAACGACGTCGAGCTGCTCGCCGGTGGCATGGACCTCGAGCCGGCGGCGATCGAAGCGGTGCAGGACGGCTACGTGGCGGCCCTCGTCTCGCCCGAGCACTGGCTGAAGGGCTACATCTCGACGAAACTCCTCGCAGCCCACGCCGAGTCCGGCGCCGAGATCCCCGTGGGCACATGGGACACGGGCGGTCTGGTCGTCAACGCCGACAACATCGACGAGGTCATCGCCCGACAGGCGAGCGACGCCGCCATGAGTGAGGCGCTCGCTGCCGTCGGCGACGAGCAGATCGCCAACTCCGCCGACTACATCATCGAGTAGGGCACAGCGGCATGCACGCGCTCGAGGCGCAGGGAATCCACAAGAGCTACGGCGGCGTCAGGGCGCTGCGCGACGTCAGCCTCGCACTGAAGCCGGGGTCGGTGCATGCGCTCCTCGGCGAGAACGGAGCCGGAAAGTCGACGCTGGTCAGAATAATGACCGGCGCGGCGACCCCCGACTCCGGGACCCTGCGTCTCGACGGTGCGGAAGCGACCTTCGCGAGCACCGCCGATGCGGTGCGCAAGGGCGTCGCGGTTGTCTCGCAAGAGCTCAGCCTCTTCCCGCACCTGTCCGTCCTCGCGAATATGTTCCCCATGCGGGAGCCCCGCTGGGGCCCGTTCATCAACCGTGGCCGGATGCTGCAACTCGCCCAGCCGATCCTCGACCAGCTCGGGGTCACCGCCTCTCCACACGCTCCGGTGCACACGCTCTCGCTCGCCGACCGGCAGCTGGTCGAGATCGGGAAGGCGCTCGTCTCCGAGCCCCGCGTCCTGCTCCTCGACGAGCCCACCTCGGCACTTGAGGGTGGGGCGACCGAGCGGCTGCTGGGTATTCTCCGCGTGCTCAAAGAGCGCGATGTGGCCGTCGTCTTCGTCAGCCACCTGCTCGAAGAGGTAGTCAGCGTCTGCGACGAAGTCACGGTACTCCGGGACGGTGCCGTCGTCATCCAGTGCGAGCGCATCGCCGACCACACCATCCCGTCACTGGTGAAGGCCATGATCGGCGACAAGCAGGTGGTCGTATTGACCGATGCGGTCGAAGCGGCACTCGAGCTGACCGGTGAAGCCGGCTCCGGTCTCGAAATCGACGAGGTCGCCCTCGCCGGCGCCGAAGGCACGGTGTCGTTCACCGCGAACCCGGGTGAGGTCGTCGGCCTCGTCGGGCTGATCGGCGCCGGTCCGATCGAACTGCTCCGTGTGATCGCGGGCATCGATCGACCGGTGTCTGGAACCGTCACCCTCCCCGGCGGTGTGAGGGCACCGCGAAATCAGCGCGACGCGGTCCGATGCGGCGTTGCGTATGTGTCGGGAGACCGTCGCCTGGGCCTCATGATCGACAAGCCGATCTGGGAGAACATCGTCCAGGTCCGCGCCATGGCCCTCGCGAAGGACGGTCTGCTGCTCAACAAGGGAAGCCTGATCGCCCGCGCCGCTCAGCACATCGACAGCATCGGCATCAAGGTGCCGTCGCCGATCGCAGCCGTCAACGCCCTATCGGGCGGCAACCAGCAGAAGGTCGTGCTCGCGAAGTGGCTCGATAACGCGCCGACCACAATCCTTCTCGACGACCCGACGCGCGGGGTCGACATCGGCGCCCGTGCCGAGATCCACGCCCTGCTCAGGGGCTCCGCACGGGCGGGAGCGGTCGTGCTGCTGTGCTCGACCGACCTCGAAGAACTCACCGGCGCCTGCGACCGGGTCCTCGTCTTCTATCGGGGCAGCGTCTGCGCAGAGCTTCGCGGCGATGAGCTGACCTCGCAGAACATGCTGGAGCTCATGAACACCGGCGAACTCGTGGCCTGAACCTCGTGACGGCCACCGACTGCTGCGCTACCATCGCGTCGCATGAGGGTCACCCCCGCGGTACTGGGGGTCGAGTGGGCCGCCGCGTGACGGCCCGACGCTATGGCCGCCGCCCGCCCTTCCGCTCGTTGCCGTGCTTGTAATTGCCTGTGACGCGCGCCATCACCTGCTGCGGGTCACGGGTCTCGACATCCACCAGGAATCTCCGTGCCGCGGGTCCTCGCAGGGTCGCGGCCCTGCGGCCGTGGTGGCGGATCTCGACCTGCTCACCGGCCACGGTGAATTCGAATCCGCTCGGGATCCTTGCCATGTCAGCCTCAGTTCAGCGCCGATGTCAGCCGGGCGACGCCGTCGAGGAAGGTCGCCTTCAGCGGTTCCTTCTTCCACTCGTCGAGGGTGAGCTCACGGCCCGCATCCCGGTACGACTTCTCGACTTCGCGCATGCCGTCGACGAAGCTCTTGCCGCGCACGAGCAGCGACACCTCCATGTTGAGGCTGAAGGAGCGGATGTCCATGTTGCTCGATCCGATCACGGCGATGTCGTCGTCGATCGAGAAGTGCTTCGCGTGAAGGATGAACGGCGGCGGGTAGAGGAAGATCCGCACGCCGGCGGTGAGCAGCGTCTCGTAGTACGAGCGCTGCGCGTGGTAGACGAGGCCCTGGTCGCCGATCTCCGACACGAACAGCTGCACCTCGAGACCCCGCTGGCACGCGCTCGTGATCGCGTAGATCATGGCCTCGTCGGGCACGAAGTAGGGGCTCGTCAGGATGACGCGGTCGGTGGCCCCGTAGATGAGCGACAAGAACAGCCGCAGGTTGTTCTCGGACGAATAGCTCGGTCCGGACGGTACGACCTGGCACATGAGCGTGTCGGGGCCCGTGCCGGATGTCAGCTCCTCGGCCGGCACGTGCTCGGTCCCGCCGAGCTGCTCACCCGTCTCGACCGCCCAGTCCGCGAGGAAGACCGCGTCGATGGATGCCACGACCGGGCCGGTCAGCCGCGTGACCAGCTCCTGCCACTTGAGGCCGCGTGAGATGTTCTTCTGCGAGTTGTACGTGCGGTCGATGAGGTTCTGCGAGCCGAGGAAGGCCGTGCGACCGTCGACGACCACGATCTTGCGGTGGTTGCGCAGATCCGGGCGCTGATACTTGCCCTTCAGCGGCATGACGGGCAGCATCCACGACCACTGCACGCCGATCCGGTCGAGCTCCGCGAACGTCTTGTCGGCGTCCGCGACCTTCCGCGAGGCGATGTGATCGGCCAGCAGGCGCACCGTCACGCCTCGCGCCACCGCCCGCTCCATCGCGGAGAAGAAGCCTTTCGTCGTGGCATCCCATGATGCGATGTAGAACTCGACATGCACGAAGCGCTCGGCGGTGTCGATCTCGGCCGCCATCGCATCGATCGAGCCCTGGTAGTCGTCGATGAGGCTCGCTCGATTGCCCTCCGACGGCGGCAGGGCGGTCAGCGTCGTGTTCTGCGTGACGACGCGCTCGAGCCACTTCGGCGTCTCGGGACCGACCTGGTGCGGTGCCGCCCGCCCGGTGATGATCTCGTCGATGCGCTGCTGCTCCTCGCGTCGCGCCTGAGGCAGCCGCACGCTGCCGATGAGCAGGAACAGCACGATGCCGACGTAGGGGATGAGGAAGATCGCGAGCAGCCATGACATCGCCGCGGTGGGCTTGCGATGCTTCGGGATGATCATGAGGGCCGCCACCTTGATGGCCAGATCCGCCACGAAGGCGATGA
This sequence comes from Microbacterium invictum, assembly GCF_014197265.1. Taxonomy (NCBI): domain Bacteria; kingdom Bacillati; phylum Actinomycetota; class Actinomycetes; order Micrococcales; family Microbacteriaceae; genus Microbacterium; species Microbacterium invictum. Next base: position 3,446,678 of record NZ_JACIFH010000001.1, read on the forward strand.
TCCAGATCAGGTTGGCGTCGAATACCGGCTCCATGGGGGAGAGACTATCGGCGCGGTGCGGAGTATCGCGGCAGATCGAGCAGACTGGACGCATGAGTTCGTCACGTCAGAATCCGCCGCTCATCCAGCGAAACGCCCTCGCCCCGGGACTGCTCGCGGCGATCGCGCTGTTCCTGTCACCGCTGTTCGCGGACGGCCTGGGCGCGACGATCATCCGGTTCGTGGTTGCGATTCTGGCGCTGATCGTGGCGTGGTTCGCGGCGCAGGCGAAGCAGTGGTGGTGGACGGTCGTGTTCGTCGCCGTGGCCGTGGTGTGGAACCCGGTGTACCCGTTCGAGTTCTCCGGTGGGTGGTGGATCGCCGCGCAGATCGTCGGTGCCGTCCTGTTCCTGCTCGCCGGGGCGCTCATCAAGACCGAGCGACCGCAATAGCCCGCCGGTCGGCGTGTGGGACGCGACTCGGCTTCGGCTCAGAACCCGTCGAGCGCCGGCGCCAGCGTGTAGAGAACCACCTCGGCGTCGCGGCCGAGCCCCGGTGCGTATGAGGTCGTGCGCGAGAGCTCGGTGAAGCCGTTGTGCTCGAATACCGCGATGCCGGCGGCATTGTGCGCAGCCACGCGCCCGAACAGCGGCCGGACCGCTTCGCGCGCGACGAGCATCCGCAGCGCGGCGGTGGCCACGCCGTGCCCCCACAGTCCGCGCTTGACCCAGAAGCTGACCTCGCGGTCGCCCTCGACGGTGAACAGTGCCGCGGTGCCGGCGAACCCGCCGCGATCGGTCACCGTCAGCAGCTCGACCTCGTCCGACGCGCGCTCGCCCGCGATCCAGGCATCGAACGCATCGCGGTCATCGGGGTCGTCGGCGGTGAACGCCGCGACCGCGATCGCTTCGGGGTCGCGCATCATCTCGAAGACGGCATCCAGATCGTCGTCCTCGAGGTCGCGCAGATCGATGTGACCCATGGACACACGGTACCCATCGGGCCGGTCCGAAGCGAGGGTGCGAATCGGGTCGCGCGGGGCTGCCGCGTCTGGCTCGCGCCACGCCCCTGCTCACTTGGCGCTTGTGCGGGGTTCGCGCGCGCAATACCCGCCCTGCGCGCCAACTTCTCCAGGAGAGTGCGGCGCCTCGCGCCACGCCCCCTGCTCACTTGGCGCTTGTGCGGGGTTCGCGCGCGCAATACCCGCCCTGCGCGCCAACTTCTCCGGGAGAGTGCGGCGCCTCGCGCCACGCCCCCTGCTCACTTGGCGCTTGTGCGGGGTTCGCGCGCGCAATACCCGCCCTGCGCGCCAACTTCTCCGGGAGGGGGTCTGGCAAGCGTCGGGTCGCCGGGCCCGCGGCTCACTCCCCGGTCGAGGCGCGCGCCACCAACTCCGGCGGGAAGACCGTCTGGCGGGCGATGCTGTCGGGGTCGGTCGCTTCCTCGAGCAGGATGCGCAGCGCGGTGCGCCCGATCATGCGGCTCGGCTGCCGGATCGACGACAGCGGCACGGCCGCCGCAGCGGCGAACGGGTTGTCGTCGAACCCGATGAGCGCGATCTCCTCGGGCACGAGCAGGCGCCGGCCGATCACCAGCGACTGCAGCAGCCCGAGCGCGAGCAGGTCGTTCGACGCGAAGACCGCGTCGGGCCACTCCGACCGCGGCCGGGCCACGATGCGCGCGCCGGCGGCGACGCCCTCGTCGACCGTCATCGCCGTGGTGGCGATCACCTCGAGGTCGACGGGCCCGTCGGCGTTCTCGGCGGCGGCGCGGGCGCCGGCCAGCCGGTCGGTGACCTGACGCATGTCGAACGGCCCGCCCACGAACGCGATCCGGCGCCGGCCGAGCTCGATGAGGTGCTCCACCGCCAGGCGGCCGCCGGCCACGCTGTCCACCGACACGGACGAGAAGCGGCCGTCGCCGCTGAACCGGTCGACGAGCACCGCCGCGATGCCGCGCATGCGCAGCTTCTGCAGTCGTGCGGTCACGTCGCCGTAGGGGGCGATGAGCAGGCCGCGCACCTGCTGCTCTTCGAACAGGTCGATGTACTGCTTCTCGCGGCGGGGGTCCTCGTCGGTGTTGCCGTACAGGATCGCGATGCCGTGGCGGGTCGCTTCGTCCTCCGCGCCGCGGACGACCTCGTTGTAGAACGGGTTCTGCCCGTCGAGCACGACGAAGCCGACGGTCGTGCTCACCCCGGCACGCAGCTTGCGGGCGGCGTCGTTGCGCACGTAGCCCAGCTCGTCGATCGCGCGGGTCACACGATCGACCGAGTCCATCGACACCTCGTCGGGGCGATTGAGCACGTTCGACACCGTGCCGACGGAGACGCCGGCGCGCTGCGCCACATCGCGGATGCTGACCGCCACTGCTTCCCACTTCCTCGTCGGATCACGATTCGGTCACTGTCGGCGGCCGACTTGACCGTGCTGGTCGATGAACTTAGAGTAACCTGAAACCAACCTGAATCGATTCATCAATCTTCACCCTCGACGAGGAGGACCCCGTGGCCACCGACGACGCCACCACGTCACCGCCCGCACTCGAACTGCGGCGCGTCGTCAAATCCTTCGGCCCGGTAGTCGCACTGCGATCAGGCAGCCTCGAGCTGCAGTCCGGCTCGATCCACGCGCTGATCGGCGAGAACGGCGCCGGCAAGTCGACGCTCGTCAAGATCGTCGCCGGACTCTACCGCCGCGACTCGGGCGAGTTCCGTCTGAACGGCGAGCCGGTCGACTTCACCAGTACGGCGCAGTCGAAGGCCGCCGGCATCGCGGTCATCTACCAGGAGCCGACGCTGTTCCCCGACCTGTCGGTCACCGAGAACATCTTCATGGGCCGCCAGCCCACCGGCGCGCTCGGCCGCATCGATCGCCGCGCCATGCGTGCCGAGGCGCAGGAGATCTTCCAGCGACTCGGCGTCGCGCTGGACCCCGACCGGGTCACCGACGGCCTGTCGATCGCCGACCAGCAGATCATCGAGATCGCCAAGGCCATCTCGCTCGACGCGCGCGTGCTCATCATGGATGAGCCCACCGCAGCGCTGTCGGGCGTCGAGGTCGAGCGGCTGTTCGCGGTCGCCCGGAGCCTGCGCGACGAAGGCCGTGCGCTGCTGTTCATCTCGCACCGCTTCGACGAGGTGTTCGACCTCTGCGACACCGTGACCGTGATGCGCGACGGGTCGTACATCGACACGACCCCGATCGCCGAGACGACTGTCGACGACCTCGTGCGCCAGATGGTCGGCCGCGACGTGACCGAGCTGTTCCCCAAGCTCCCCTCCGAGGTGGGCGAGGTCGTGCTCGAGGTCGAAGGGCTCACCCGCACCGGGGTGTTCCGCGACGTCTCGTTCGCTCTGCGCTCCGGCGAGATCGTCGGCCTCGCAGGGCTGGTCGGCGCCGGCCGCAGTGAAGTCGTCCGCGCGATCTTCGGCGTCGACCCGTACGAGAGCGGCACGGTGCGCCTGCACGGCAAGCCGCTGCCCAAGGGCAACCCGCGCCTGGCCACCTCCCGCGGCATCGCACTCGTCCCCGAGGACCGCCGCAAGCAGGGCCTCGTGCTCGACGACGGCGTCTCGCGCAACATCACCCTTGCGATCCGGGGCCGCCTCGCCAAGTGGGGGCTGCTGTGGACGAAGCGTGAGAACGAGGCCGCCCAGGTCTGGGCGAGCCGGCTCGAGGTCAAGACGGCGGCGCTCGATGCGCAGGCCGGAACCCTCAGCGGCGGCAACCAGCAGAAGGTCGTGCTCGGCAAGTGGCTCGCCACCGAGCCCACCGTCCTCATCGTCGACGAGCCCACCCGGGGCATCGACGTCGGCACGAAGGCCGAAGTCCACCGACTGCTCAGCCAGCTGGCCCAGCAGGGCATCGCGATCCTCATGATCTCCTCCGAACTGCCCGAGGTCCTCGGAATGGCCGACCGCGTCCTCGTCATGCGGGAGGGACGCCTCACCGGCGAGTTCACCCGCGCCGAAGCCACCCCCGAGGCCGTCATGTTCGCCGCCACCGCCGACGCGGGAGTCACACGATGATGAGCACCACCACCGCGCCCGCCCCCGTCCAGCCGGGCTCCTCCGCGGCATCCCGCATCGTCAAGAGCATCGCCACCGCCCGCGAGACCGGCATCCTCATCGCCCTGATCGTCGTGGTCATCGCGGCGACCGTCGCCAACCCGAACTTCCTGTTCTCGAACGACGGATTCCGCGACCTGCTGCTGACGCCCTCGATCCTGCTGCTGGTCGCCGTGGGCTCGGCGGTGGTCATCATCACCCGCAACGTCGACCTCTCGGTCGGTTCGGTCGTGGGCCTCACTGCGTATCTGACCGGGCGCCTGTTCATCGACATCCCCGGCATCCCGATCATCGCCGTCTTCTTCGGCGGAGTCCTCCTCGGCGGGCTGCTGGGCCTGATCAACGGCGCGCTCGTCGCGTTCGCGCGGGTGCCGGCCCTGGTGATCACGCTCGGCACCATGTACATCTATCGTGGCCTGAACGTCGCGTGGACCGGCAGCGACCGCATCAACGCGTCCGACTTGCCGCGTGATTTCCGCGCGCTCGGCACCGACCGGATCCTGGGGATCCCGATCCTGACGATCATCGCGGTCGTCGTGCTCATCGTCGCGGCCTGGTATCTGCGCAACCTCCGCAGCGGCCGCGAGCTGTACGCGATCGGCTCGGATCCGGATGCCGCGCACCTGTACGGCCTGCGCGTGACGCGTCGCGTGATCTTCGCGTTCGTCGTCTCGGGCGCGCTCGCGGGCATGGCCGGGGTGCTGTACGCCGCCCGCTATGGCACGGTCTCATCGAGCGCCGGGTTCGGCTGGGAGCTGCAGGCCATCGGCGCCGCGGTCATCGGCGGTGTCGCGATCTCGGGCGGCGTCGGCACGGTGTGGGGTGCCGCGATAGGCGCGTTCCTGCTGCTCACCATCAACCGGGCCCTGCCGATCCTCGGCATCGACGACTTCTGGCAGCGCGCCGTGGTCGGCGTGCTCATCATCGGCGCCATCGTGCTCGACCGGGTGCTGGCCGTCCGCCAGCACCGAAGGCTCATCGCCGGAAGAGAGGAGACGAGATGACCACGGCAACGGCCACCGTGCCACGCACGTACAGCGCGCACGCCCGCCCGGCATGGCGCCGGATCCTGCTCACCCGCGAAGCGGCCATCATCGGCCTGCTCGCGCTCGTGATCATCGTCGCCGTCGCGACGATCCCGAACTTCGACAGCCCGCTGACGGTCACCTATCTGCTGCGCGACATCGCGCCGATCCTGCTGATCGCCCTGCCGATGACGCTCATCATCATCACCGAGGAGATCGACCTGTCGGTTGCGAGCACCGTGGGCCTCGCGAGCGTCATGACCGGGGTGCTCACCGCAGCCGGCCTGCCGTTCGTCGCCGCCGCGCTCGTCGCGATCCTCGTCGGCGCGATGGCCGGTGCGATCAACGGCTTCCTCGTCACGGTCGTCGGGCTCCCGTCGCTCGCGGTCACGATCGGCACGCTCGCACTGTTCCGCGGTATCGCCGTGGGACTGCTGGGCACCACCGCGATCACCGACTTCCCCGAGCAGTGGACCGATCTCGCGAAGGCGAACATCCCGGGAACGCCGATCCCGGTGATCATGATCCCGTTCGTCATCCTCGCGATCGTCTTCGCCGTCGTACTGCACTTCACCCCATTCGGGCGGTCGTTGTACGCGATCGGACTCAACAAAGAGGCGGCGGCGTTCTCGGGCATCGACGTCGGGCGCACCAAGTTCACGCTGTTCGTGCTCAGCGGGGCCGTCTCGGGCTTCGCGGGCGTCTACTTCACCCTGCTGTACAGCAATGCCCGCGGCGACAATGCGATGGGCATGGAGCTGCAGATCATCGCGGCCGTGCTGCTGGGCGGCGTCTCGATCTTCGGCGGACGCGGCGCGATGCACGGCGTCATCGCCGGTGTGCTGCTGATCGGCACCGTCGCCTCGGCCCTGCGCCTCGCGAACGTCGGCAGCGACATCATCAACGTCATCACCGGCCTGCTGCTGATCGTGTCGGTCGTCTCGGCCAGTGTCCTGACCTGGCTGCAGCGACGGCGTTCCGCGGCGATCGGCAAGAGAAAGGGCCGAATGGATGCCGCCGCCGCGGCCGCGCCGGCATAGCTCCGGCATCCATCACCAGACCCACCACCACGCACCACCCACAGCACCACCCACACAGCAACACCCCACGGAAGGAAACAAAGATGTTCGGACTTCAGCGCAAGGGACGCACCGCCTTCGCGGCCGCGGCCCTCACCGTCTCGGTCGCGCTCCTGGCGACCGGATGCTCGGCAGGCGACAACGGAGGCGACACCGGCGACGGTGACACCGTCTCGATCACGATGCTGCCCAAGAACCTCGGCAACCCCTACTTCGACACCTCGACCGGAGGCGCCGAAGAGGCTGTCGCCGAGTTCGACGGCGAGTTCGAAGAGGTCGGCCCCACCGAGGCCACGCCCACCTCGCAGGTGAGCTTCATCCAGACCGCCGCCCAGCAGGGAACCGGCGCGCTCATCGTCTCGGCGAACGACCCCGAGGCGATCTGCGACGCGCTCGACGAGGCCCGCTCGGTGGGCGTCAAGGTCGTGACCTTCGACTCGGACACGAACCCCGACTGCCGCGACCTGTTCATCAACCAGGCCACCGCCGAAGGCATCGCCCAGGTGCAGATCGACCTGATCGCCGAGCAGATCGGCGACGCCGGCCAGATCGCGGTGCTGTCGGCCTCAGCCAACGCCACGAACCAGAACGCCTGGATCGAGCTCATGAAGGAGCAGCTGGCTGCCGAGCACCCCGACATCGAACTCGTCGAGGTCGTCTACGGCGACGACGACGACCAGACGTCGTTCGACAAGACCGCGGCCCTGCTGCAGACCTACCCCGAGCTCAAGGGCATCGTCTCGCCGACCACGGTCGGCATCGCCGCAGCCGCGCGCTACCTGTCGACCTCGGAGTACAAGGGCACCGTCGCGCTGACGGGCCTGGGCACCCCGAACCAGATGCGCGAGTACGTCGAGGACGGCACCGTCACCGCGTTCGCGCTGTGGAACCCGGCCGACCTGGGCTTCCTGGCCGCGTTCGCCGCGCAGGCACTGGTCACCGGTGAGATCACCGGCGAGACCGGTGACACCTTCGAGGCGGGCCGGCTCGGCTCGTTCGAGGTCGGCGAGGGCGCCTCGGTGCTGCTGGGCGACCCGTACGTGTTCGACGCGGACAACATCGCAGACTTCGACTTCTGAGTCGCTTCTGCGGACGGCGCCCGGGCTTCGGCTCGGGCGCCGTTCGGCGTCTCGGGCCGGGTGTCTGCGAGGGGCACGCGTGCTTACTTGGCGCTTGGGTGGGGTTCGATCGCGTAGTTTCCGCAGCGAGCGCCAACTTTGCCAGGGAGGCGCGTGCGTGCTTGGGGCGCGGCGCGTCGAGTGGGCGGTTGTGGCGGGCTGCGGGTGCGAGTTGTCACATCTGTGGCGGGCGAATGGATGCCGGGGGCGTGCCGGCGACGCGGGCGCGAGGTCAGACCGCGGTGAGCCCGGTGCGCGGGCGCGCCTGCGGGGCCGGATGCAGCTGGGTGTGCAGCCGCTCCATGCGGGCGTCGAGCTCGGCGGCCGAGTCCGCGGCATCCTTCAACTCCACCAGCAGACCGTCGGGAACGACGCCGTTGTACTTGTAGTAGATCTTGTGCTCGAGGCTCGCCCAGAAATCCATCGCGATGGTGCGGAACTGCACCTCGACGGTGACCTCGACCCGGCCGGACGAAAGGAACACCGGCACCTGCACGATCGCGTGGAGGCTCTGGTAGCCGTTGGGCTTCGGCTCGGCGATGTAGTCCTTGACCTGCACGATCGTGATGTCGTCCTGCCCAGCCAGCAGGTCGAACAGCCGGTAGACGTCCGTCGCGAAGCTGCAGGTGACCCGCACCCCTGCGATGTCGGTGATCTCGCGGCGGATGGATGCGAAGTCGGGGGACACGCCCTTGCGCGCGACCTTGTCGACGATGCTGTCCGCACTCTTCACGCGACCCGAGACGTGCTCGATCGGGTTGTAGTCGTGCGTGTGCTGGAACTCCTCACGCAGGATGCCGAGCTTGGTCTCGATCTCGCGCAGTCCGAACCGGTAGGCCATCAGGAAACGCTGGAACTCGTCGCGCATGGCCTTCAGCTGCTCGGGGGAGAACGTCTCCAGCCCGGCCTCGGTCATGACGGAGAGGGAGTTCGCTGAGTCCATCTCCTGACGCTATCGAGATGGGCTAGGTGGATGCTGGGAGTGTCTGACGTCGGTCGCCCTGGCGCTGTGACGCAAGGCGTACCGGCGCGTTCGGCGCGCCATAGCCGTCGTACTCGCCGCGGCGCTCGACCAGTTCGAGGAAGAGCCCTCCGAAAGTTGGCGTGTAGAAGTGGATGAAGGCGCCGTTGTCGTCCCTGTCGTACAGCAGGTCGAGGGCGCGCAGCGTCTCGAGCAGATCGTCGTCGAGGTCGAACCGCGCGAACAGGTCGTCGTAGTAGTTGCTGGGGACGGGGAGGAACTGGAGCCCGGCGTCGCGCGCGCGCCGCGCCGCGCCGATGATGTCGTCGCAGCGGACCGCGATGTGCCGATCGGGGAGGGGGGCGGCCGGTGGCGCCATGTTGAACGGGAGACGCACGACGCCGTCGGGCGAGCGCATCACCTGGCTGCGCACGAGTCCGGTCGGGCTGGGAACGTCTGCCGTGGCCTCGGGGCTCAGTGCGAGCACGCTCGTCGCGAACAGGACGGCCTCATCGAAGTCCTGCCACCGGTACCCGACGTTGACGTGGTCGACGACGCCGCGCAACTCGTCTCCGGCGGGATCGCCGCCGAGAAACTCGGGCACCCATGAGGTCTCCGCCGGCGCGTCATTCCAGTACACCTCAGTGCCGTCTGGCGAGGCGACCGCGGGCAGTTCGCGCTCGCCGGCGTACGTGCGGCGGAACACGCGGGGTGCGCCGAGGGCGACACCGCGGGTGACCGCTGCGGTCGCATCGGGAACGGTGAGACCGATCGCGGTGAGTGTCGGGTCACCGCTGCGCACCTGTTCGTTGAGCACGATGCGCGCGTCCCCGGCGCTCCACAGCCGCACGGGCTTGCTGCGGTGGCGGCCGCGGAAGCGGAAGCCGAGTTGCGCGAGCAAGCCGTCGAGCGCCAGCAGATCGGCGCCGCCGATCTCGACGAAGTCGATCGCCGACGCCGCCTGTGGGGGAGCGAGCCGTCCGTCATCCCAGCCGTTCTCGGCGGCGTTGCGATCGGCGAGCCAGGTCAGCGACCGCCGGGCGTGTGCCGCGGTGCGTCATCGCACCAGCTCAACACCAACCTCGTGATCATGAGCCCGGTGTGGGACGAGCTGAGCAGCGATCAGCAGGATGCGCTCTCGTCGGCGGTCGGTTCCGCTGTCGGGCAGGTCACCGACTGCGTCGCCGAGGACGAGGCTGCAGTCCTCGATGAGTGGCGTGCGGGCGGTGAGTGGGAGGTCATCGATGACGTCGACCGGGACGCCTTCCAGGACCAGGCGCTCGCCTACTTCGAGGACCATTACAGCGGTGACTCGCTGACCGCATTCGAGGCGATTCGCGCGACCGCGCCGTGATCTCGCGATGACAACCGCCGCCGCGACCGTGCCCACCTGCTCGGGAGCGATGGCCGGCGCCGACCTCGGGGTGACCCTGGTGCACGAGCACCTGTTCGTCACCGATCCCGAGCTCGACGCCTGCCTGCCGCACCCGGAATGGGATGAGGAGCGTGCCGTCGCGGCGGCGGTGACCCAGCTCGAGCACCTCCACGCACTCGGCGTGCGCACGGTCGTCGACCTGACCGTGCCCGGCCTCGGCCGCAACGTCGCGCGCGTGCGCCGGGTGGCAGACCAGGTGCCGGTGAACATCGTAGTGGCCACCGGGTACTACCGCACGGCCTTGGCACCCTTCTTCGCGCTCAACGGACCGGGGCTGCTGGTCGATGGGCCCGACCCGCTGGTCGAGCTGTTCCTCGGCGACATCGAAAACGGTATCGAGGGCTCCGGCATCCGCGCCGGGATGATCAAGATCGCCTCGGATGCCGGTGGGGTCACCCCCGACGTCGCGCGCGTCTTCGCCGCAGCGGCGGTCGCGCATCGGCGCACCGGCGTGCCCATCACCACGCACTCGCACTCGCCGTCGCGGGGCGGCTTGGCACAGCAGGACCTGCTGAGCGACCTCGGGGTGCCGCTGGACCGCGTCGTGATCGGCCACGCCGGCGACTCCACCGAACCCGGCTACGTGCGCCGGCTCGCCGACCGAGGATCGTGGCTCGGGTTCGACCGCTTCGGCATGACCCATATGCAGAGTGATGAGGCACGCATCCGCACCCTCCTCGATCTGCTTCATGCCGGCTACACCGACCAGCTGCTGCTCTCGCACGATGCGGCGGTATTCAGCCGCATCACGCCGCCCTCGTGGCGAGCGGCGCACGCCCCGCGATGGCGGATGGACACGCTGCACAGGGCGGTCCTGCCGCGCCTGCGCGCCGACGGCGTCGACGAGGCGACGCTCACCAGGCTCATGGTCGACAATCCTCGCCGCCTGCTCACCGGCGAGGCGCGGTCTGCAATCTCCGGCGGCATCGGTGCCGGTGGCTAGGGTGGATGCCGTGACCGAGCCTGTCGTGCGCACGCGCGATCCCGAACGGACGCGGTCCGACCTGCTCGAGGTCGCCACGGCGGCCTTCGCCGAGTCCGGGTACTCCGGCACTCGCGTCGATGACATCGCCGAGCGCACCCGCACCACCAAGCGGATGATCTACTACTACTTCGGCAGTAAGGAAGAGCTCTATCTCGCCGTGCTCGAGCGGGCGTATCGCGGCATCCGCGAAGCGGAGCAGGGGCTGCACGTCGGAGAGCTCGAGCCGGTCGAAGCCCTGCGCCGCATCGCCGAGCTCACCTACGACCATCATCTCGCGCACAGCGACTTCATCCGGTTGGTGTCGATAGAGAACATCCACCGGGGCGAGTTCATCCAGCGGCTCGCGTCGCTGCGCACCCTCAACCGGCCTGCGCTCGGACTGCTCGAGGGCATCCTCGAGCGTGGCCGCGCCGACCGCGCCCTGCGCGCCGACGTCGATGCGCTCGACGTGCACCTGCTCATCAGCTCGTACTGCTTCTTCCAGGTGTCGAACCAGTACACGTTCGGGTACCTGTTCAACCGGGATCTGCTGGCCGTCGACCAGCGCGACCATCTGCGCTCGATGATCGGCGACGTGGTCGTCGCCTGGCTCACCCAGCGCTGAGCCAACGTAGTCAGCGTGTGCGCTCGCGAGCAGTGAGCGCAGTGGGTTCAGACGCGGCGGTACTGGCCGACCATCGGGCAGTCGAACGGGTCGCGGGCGGCGAGGCCGACGCGGTTGAGGTACTCGATGACGATGGCGTACGACTGCCACAGGCTCGTCTCGGTGTACGGCACGTCGAGGGTCTCGCAGTAGTCGCGGACGATCTCACGCGCCTTCGCGAGGTGCGGGCGGGCCATGCTCGGGAACAGGTGGTGCTCGACCTGGTAGTTGAGGCCGCCCATGAGCCACGTGGCCCACCATCCGCCGCGGACGTTGCGCGAGGTGCGGACCTGCTTGCTGAAGAAGTCGATGCGTGCGTCGGGCGCGATGATCGGCATGCCCTTGTGGTTCGGCGCGAACGAGGCGCCCATGTAGACGCCGAACACGGCGAGCTGGACGCCCATGAACGCAAAGGCCATGCCGAGCGGGAGGAACAGGAAGACGGGGACGATGACGACGGCCAGGCGCACGGCGATCATCGCGAGCTCCGTCCATCGGCCCTTCACGCCGGGCGTCGTCACCAGATACTTGATGCCGAGGTAGTGCAGGTTCAGCCCCTCGAGGGTGAGCAGCGGGAAGAACAGCCAGCCCTGACGCCGGGTGATCCAGCGCTGGAAGCCGCGCGCTTTGGCGGCGTCCTCATCGAGGAACGAGATCGTGTCGACGCCGATGTCCGGGTCCTTGCCGACGCGGTTCGGGTTGGCGTGGTGGCGGGAGTGCTTGGCATCCCACCACGAGTAGCTGATGCCGACGACACCGGAGGCGACGACCCGAGCGAGGCGGTCGTTGGCCGGTCCGGTCTTGAGGATCTGGCGGTGAGCGGCCTCGTGGCCGAGAAAAGCGGCCTGCGTGAACATGATTCCGAAGGCAGCGGCGATCAGCAGCTGGAACCAGCTGTCGCCGAGCAGGATGAACCCGGTGATGCAGCCGCCGAGGCCGAGTGCGACGGCGGTGCCGACCATGGCGTAGAACCACGGGGTGCGCTGGAGCAGGCCGGTCTCCTTGGCCACGTTGGACACCTGTGAGTAGGCGCGACCGACCGCGGGGAACGAAGACGCGTATGTCTGGCGGACCGGGCCGAGCGTCGAGGGGGCGGTGGGGGCTGCTGCATTGGCGATGGCGGGCTCCTCAGATCGTCAGAACGACCCGAAAGCCAGACTGGGATTGTGACGGTCACCGGTGACCGCCCTTTGCGCGACTCTACGCCAGGGTGGATGCCGCAGAGAGCATACGAGAGACACCACAGGAGATGGTGGGGCGATGCACAAGTGGATGAAAACCACCTACCGCGAGCCCGGCGATCTGGACTCAACGCATCGACGCGCGGTAGCCCGCCGCGCGAGCGGCGGCCTGCGTGGTGAAGCACTCCTCCGGGTTGGTCCGGTCGTAGTACTGCCCACCCTTGACGTGGTAGATCATCGAGCTCTCGTTGCCCTTGATCGGCGCCCAGCTGGGACACGTGTTCTTGGAGATGGGCGTCGTGCGATCCGGCTTGGGTGCCACAGCCGGCGCTGCCACAGCCGCCGTCGCCTTCGACCTGCGCGTCACTGTCGTGTAGCCGGACTTCGAACCCGTGACCGCGACGGTCACCTTCTTGCCCTTCTGCGCAGCGGTCAGCGTGAACGACTGGCCCGTGGCGCCCGAGATCGCGGCACCGTTCGCATACCACTGGAAGCGGTGGGTGGTTCCGGATGTCCAGGTGCCCACGCGTGCGGTCAGCGCGTTTCCCACCTTGGCGGTGCCTGATATCGTCGGCGCAGCCGAGGCGAGGCAGCCGAAGTTCTTCGCCGCGGAGTCACTGACGACAGCCGTGCCGCCCAGCACGACCGTCTTCGCGGCGCCGAAGTCGGCGACGGAGGCTCGCGCCGAGTCGGGGACGCACGTCGGCGCCGTCACATACATCGGCGCGCGCAGCGTGCCGGCGAGTGCGGCGCCGGCGAGGGCGTCGGGGAAGTTCAGCCCGGTCGCGAGGAACAGGGTGTCCGACGACGAGGCCGGGAAGTAGCGGTTGTTGATGCGCGCGGCAGTCTCGTACCGGTCGGCGCCCCCGACTCGGGTGACGCGGTACGACTTCTTCAACTGGCTTTCGATGCCCGCAGAGACCGCGCCGGTTCCCCCGGCGATGACGACCTCATTGACTCCCATGCGCTTCAGGGAGCTGAGGGTCGCGGCGGAGACCTTCGGCTGCACGCCGTCGACGAGGATCACCGGTGCGCCCAGAGCGCCCGCGGCGCCGGTCGCGGCGAGAGCATCGGGGAAGGTGCGGCCGGTCGCGATGAATGCGGTGCTGGCGCTCGTGAACGCCGAGTCGACGATGTGCAGGCCCGTGGCGTAGCGGTCGGACTTGCCGAGGCGCTGGGTCGGGGCGAGCTTGCGCAGCGCGTCGGCCACTTTGGCCGACACCGCCCCCGTGCCGCCGACCACGGCGATCGTGGCCGGCTTCAGCCGCGTGATCTCCGCTGCGACGGCGGAGGGGAGGGCTGCCGAGGGTGTCAGCAGGAGTGGTCCGTCGACGAGCGCGGCAGCGGCGGCGGCAGACAGCGCATCGGGGAAGTTGGCGCCGGTGGCGACGTACACGGTCGACACGCCCGCGGCGTACTGGCGAGAGACCTGGATCGCGGTCGCGTAGCGGTCGATGCCGGCGAGCCGGGAGATCCCGTTCGACGGAGTCGTCACAGCCGGCGTCGTCGTGGTCGGCGTCGTCGGGGCCGAGCCTGACTTGAGCGCGACGGAGGGCCGGGTGACCGGCGTCGCGCCGCACGAGCCGCTGAGCAGCGACTTGAGAGCCGTGAGTTCGGCCGAGTCAACCGCGAGCGACCACCGGTACTTCACGAGCGCCCAGGATGTGGCGTATTCGCATCGATACGCCGAGTTGGTCGGCATCCACTTCGCGGGGTCCTTGTCGCCCTTCGACTGGTTGGATGCCGTCGACGAGGAATTGAGGGCGTACGGCACATCCAGGTCGTTGGCGAAGTCGCGCCGCTGGGCGTCGGTCCAGCCAGACGCGCCTGAGCGCCATGCTTCGGCAAGGGCGACATGATGGTCGATCTCGATGTCGTCGGTCGAATAGGCGACCGTGCCGTCCATGGCGGATACCCACGTTCCGCCGTCCAGTTTGCACCCCGAGTGCAGGGTGGTCGGGGTGGTCGACTCCTCGATGAGGACCTCGTAGCGCGTGTTGCACCCGTCGCGATCAGCATCGATCCAGTGCTCGAACTTCGCGCGTTCGTACGTGGGCGATGTGGTCTCAGCAGCGACGCGCAGCAGGGCCGGCAGGTCTGCCGCCGTGGTCGTCGCGGCGGTCGCCGGTGCGCCCACAACCAGCCCCGAGATGATCAAAGACAGACCTGCCACCATCGACAGGCGCGCGCGCATCGTCACAATGCTCCCCAGACACAAGACATCGCCGCCCCAGCGGCGGATGAGTCGAGTCTAGGTCTAAGAATGAGAATTCTCTCATCTTCAATCGCCGCGAAGATGACATGCGGATGCGTCACTGCGCGGTTTACCGCGAAGGCGTATCCGGCACCCGGCTACTGCTCGCGCGGGTGCAGCCCGTCCAGCGCGACACGCAGCACGTCCTGCGCGAGCAGGTCGGGGTCGACGCGGCCGTCCGGTCGGTACCACTCGACGACCGAGTTGATCATCCCGAAGATCAGCCGCGTCGCGACGCCCGCATCGACATCGGTGCGGATGCGTCCTTCGTCCTGCGCGGCGCGCACGAGCGCGGTCACCTGCTGGTCGAACACGCGCCGGCGCTCGAGGGCCGCCGTCTCGACGGCGCTGTTGCCGCGCAGCCGCAGCAGCAGGGTCACGGGCGCCAGCTCATCGGTCAGCACGCCGACGGCGCCCGAGATCACCGCGGTGAGCCGATCGGATGCCGGTGCCTCCACCGCCAGCGCCCGGTCGAGCACTGCTTCGAGCCCGCTCAACGCGGTCTCCAATGCGATCGCCAGCAGCTCCTCCTTCGAGGAGAAGTGGTGGTAGAGCGCCGACTTCGTCAGCCCGAGCCGCGACGCCAGATCGGCGACCGAGGTCGCGTCGTACCCCTGCTCGTTGAACAACTGCACCGCCACGGCCAGCACCTGATCGCGGTCGTAGCCGGGCCGCCCGCGACGGGCGGTGGTCTCGCCGGAGTGCACAGTCACCCGTTCAGTCTCCCATTCCGGCGCGGGCACGGTTGCCGGTCGCCGTCACCTCTGAGACTATTACTGAACGAGAGGTCTGTAATCCCAACGGAGGGTGCACCCGTGACCGGAATCCTGCCCAGCTATCTCTGTGACCGATGGTGGACGCCGGAGGAAGACCCCGATGCCGCCGATGTGCGCGATGCATCGACCGGTGATCTGATCACGCGGGTGAGCAGCCGCGGCATCCACTTGGCAGAGGCTCTCGCACACGCGCGCACCGTGGGGCAGCACAGTCTCGGTGCGCTGACGTTCCACCAGCGGGCCCTGCTGCTCAAGCAGTTCGCGCTCGCACTCACCGCCCATAAAGAGGAGCTGGCCGAGATGTCCAAGCGCGCCGGGTCGACCGCGCGCGACTCGCTCAGCGACGTGGACGGCGGCATCGGAGTGCTGTTCACGTATGCGTCGAAGGGGCGGCGCGAGCTGCCCAACGCGCGAGTGATCGTCGACGGCGCCGCCGAGCCGCTCTCGAAGGACGGATCCTTCCTCGGTCGCCACCTCTACTCGCGACTGCCCGGCGTCGCGGTGCAGATCAACGCCTACAACTTTCCGATGTGGGGCGCGCTCGAGAAGTTCGCCCCCGCGTTCCTCGCCGGAGTCCCGAGCATCGTCAAGCCGGCGACGCCGACCGCGTACGTCGCCGAGGCCTGGGTGCGGGTCCTGGTCGACGCGGGCCTGCTGCCGGACGGGGCGCTGCAACTGGTCAGCGGCGCGGTGCCCGACCTGTTCGCGCACCTGCGGCTGGGTGATCTCGTCGGGTTCACCGGCAGTGCGACCACGGCCGCGACGCTGCGCGCGCAGGCCGCAGCGGGCGTCCGCTTCACGACCGAGACCGACTCGATCAACGCCTCGGTGCTCGCGCCCGACGCGGCGCCGGGCACGCCCGAGTTCGACGCGTACGTGAAGCAGCTGCTCGTCGAGCTGACGAGCAAAGCGGGCCAGAAGTGCACCGCGATCCGTCGCGCGATCGTGCCGTCTTCGTCGGTGGATGCCGTGGTCTCGGCCCTGCGCGACACGATCGCGGCGCGAGTCGTCATCGGCGATCCGCACGCCGATGCGGTGACCATGGGGCCGCTCGTCTCGCTCGACCAGCGCGACGAGGTGCGGCGTCAGATCGCTGTGCTCCGGGATGCCGGTGGTCGCGTCCTGATCGGCTCGACCGATGAGCCCGAGGTGATGCGTGCGGACGGCAGTGTCGGGCCGGCGCCCGAGGGCGCGTTCGTGCAGCCGGTGATGCTCGGCTTCGACGACCCGCGCACGCCGGCCGTGCACGAGGTCGAGGCGTTCGGGCCGGTCGCGAGCATCCTCGGCTACGAGACCCTCGACGAGGCGGCCGAGCTGGTGAACCTCGGCGGCGGATCTCTGGTGACCAGCGTCGCGACGGGCGACCCCGCCGTGGCAGCCGAACTGCTCGCCCGCATCGGCGCGTACAACGGCCGCGTCCTGTTCGTGGGGCGCGACAACGCACGCACCTCGACCGGCCACGGTGCGCCGGTGCCGCACCTGGTGCATGGCGGCCCCGGCCGTGCGGGCGGGGGAGAGGAGCTCGGCGGCATCCGCGCGGTGCTCCACCACATGCAGCGCACCGCGGTGCAGGGATCGCCTGATGTCCTCACTGCGATCACCGGCGTGTGGCATGCGGGCGCGGTCTCGGCCACCGGCATCCACCCCTTCCGCAAGTCGCTGACCGAACTGCGCCTCGGCGACCGGTTCGCCTCTCCGACGCGGGCGGTCACGCTCGACGACATCGAGACGTTCGCGCACTTCACCGGCGACACCTTCTACGCCCACATGGACGAGGCCGCGGCATCCGCCAACCGGTTCTTTCCGGGCCGCGTCGCGCACGGCTACCTGCTCGTCTCGTTCGCGGCCGGGCTGTTCGTCGACCCCGATCCGGGCCCGGTGCTGGCCAACTACGGGCTCGAGAACCTGCGCTTCGTGACGCCTGTCTCGCCCGACGACGAAGTGCGCGTGACGCTGACCGCCCAGCAGATCACGCCGCGCGAGACCGACGACTACGGGGAGGTGCGGTGGGATGCCGTCATCCACAACCAGCGCGACGAGATCGTTGCGACCTACGAGGTGCTGACACTCGTCGCGAAGGAGTGGGTGGAGGGCGATGGCGCGAGGGTGACGACATGACCGGCGAGGTGCGACCCATGATGCGGCGTGACCGGGCTTCGACGGCGCTGGGCATGGTCGTCGAGCTCGACGAGCCCGGGCGGTCGCGGGTGCGCATGGCGGTGCGCGACGACATGCTCAACGGCTTCGACATCACCCACGGCGGGTTCGTGTTCGCACTCGCCGACACGGCCTTCGCGATCGCGTGCAACGAAGACGACCGCGTGACCGTCGCCGCCGGCGCCGACATCACGTTTCTGAAGTCGACGCGCGCCGGCCAGACGCTCACCGCCGAGGCGGTGCGCCGCTCGGTCTCGGGCCGCACCGGCGTCTACGACGTCACCGTCACCGACGAGGCCGGTGAGGTGGTGGCGGAGTTCCGAGGGCGCTCGCTGCGCACCGATCGCTCGATGGCTGAGCGAGGCCACTGAGCCGCTTGCCGTGGTCGCACCGCCGCGGGTACACTTACTGAACGAACGTTCTGTAATGGGGGGTCGCTGATGACCACGACGCAGATGGCCGGCACCGATGCCGAAGAACTGCAGGCCGCCTTCGATGCGCTCATTGCCGCCGATCAGCGCATCGAGCCGCGTGACTGGATGCCGGAGGGCTATCGCAAGACCCTGATCCGGCAGATCTCGCAGCACGCCCACTCCGAGATCATCGGCATGCAGCCCGAGGGCAACTGGATCACCCGCGCACCGAGTCTCAAGCGCAAGGCGATCCTCATGGCCAAGGTCCAGGATGAAGCCGGACATGGCCTCTATCTCTACTCGGCGGCCCAGACACTCGGCATCAGTCGTGACGAGATGACCGCGCAGCTCATCGACGGCCGGGCGAAGTACTCGTCGATCTTCAACTATCCGACCCCGACGTGGGCCGACATGGGCGCGATCGGATGGCTCGTCGACGGCGCCGCGATCTGCAACCAGGTTCCGCTGTGCCGGGCATCGTATGGACCGTACGGGCGTGCCATGGTGCGCATCTGCAAGGAGGAGTCGTTCCACCAGCGTCAGGGCTTCGAGATCCTGTTGACGCTCATGCAGGGCAGCGAGGCACAGCGGCAGATGGCGCAGGACGCCGTCGACCGCTGGTACTGGCCGAGCCTGATGATGTTCGGGCCGCCCGACGACGCCTCACCGAACTCCGCGCAGTCGATGGCGTGGAAGATCAAGCGGTTCAGCAACGACGACCTGCGCCAGCGGTTCATCGGCATGCTGGTGCCGCAGGCAGAGATCCTCGGTGTGACCCTGCCCGACCCCGAGCTGAAGTGGGACGAGGATGCCGGGCGCTGGCACACCGGTGAGATCGACTGGGACGAGTTCCGCGAAGTGCTCTCCGGGCGCGGCCCGATGAACGCCGAGCGCATCCGCCACCGCCGTGACGCGCACGACGACGGCGCCTGGGTGCGCGAAGCCGCCGCCGCGTACGCGCGCACGCAGGCCGCGCGCGGGCAACGGGAGGTGGCGGCATGACGACCCCGGGGGCATCCGATCGCGACACCTGGCCGATGTGGGAGGTGTTCGTCCGCGCGAACCGCGGGCTCAGCCACGTCCACGCCGGGTCGCTGCACGCACCCGACGCCGAACTCGCCCTGCGCAACGCCCGCGACCTCTACACGCGGCGCGGCGAGGGCACGAGCGTGTGGGTCGTCCCCGCCGACGCGATCACGACGAGCGATCCCGACTCGAAGGGCGCGTTCTTCGAGTCGCCGGCCGGCAAGAACTACCGGCACGCCACCTACTACACGGCGTCCGAGGGGGTGCCGCACCTGTGACTCATCCCCTCGAAGCCCGCCACGGCGACGTCACGGTCGACCGCGTCGAACTGGCGGCCGAGCTCAGCGGCGCCGACGGGCGCGCTTCCACCGCCGACGTCGCCGAGTACGCGCTCCGGCTCGGCGATGACGCGCTGATCCTCGCGCAGCAGCTCGGCGAATGGATCGCCCGCGCCCCCGAACTCGAAGAGGACATGGCGCTGGCCAACATCGCCCTCGATCTGCTCGGGCACGCCCGCTCGCTGCTGCACTACGCCGGCACGTTCGACGGCCGCAGCGAGGACGATCTGGCCTACGTCCGCGATGAGCACGAGTTCCGCAGCGCCTGGCTGTTCGAGCAGCCTAACGGCGACTTCGCGCAGACCGTCGCGCGCGGGCTGGTGGCATCCACCTATCAGTTCGAGCTCTACACCGCGCTGGCCGCATCGACCGACCCGACCCTGCGCGCGATCGCCGCCAAGGCGGTCAAAGAGGTCGAGTACCACCGCGATCATGCCGTGCAGTGGACGCTGCGCCTCGCCGGCGGCACCGACGAGTCGCGGCGCCGGATGATCCGTGCCGTGGTCGATATGTGGCCGTACGTCGACGAGCTGTTCCGCGACGACGATCTCACGGACCGCCTCGAGGGGGTCGCGGCCCGCCCATCGACCCTGCGCCCCCGATTCGACGCGATCATCGCCGTGGTGTTCGCCGAGGCGGAACTCGAGATCCCGCCCGTCGCGCCGTCGGCCGGCGGCGGCCGCCAGGGTCGCCACTTCTCGCATCTGGGCGCGGTGCTCGCCGAAATGCAGGTGCTCGCCCGACAGCACCCGGGGGTGACATGGTGACGCTCATCGATCCGCTGCCGACGATGGATGCCACGCTGCATGCGTGGGCGGTCGCGGCGGCCGTCCGCGATCCCGAGGTTCCCGTGCTCACGATCGAGGACCTCGGCGTGCTCCGCGACCTCGAGGTGGATGACGGGCGCGTCACGGTCACGATCACGCCGACCTATTCGGGGTGCCCTGCGACCAACGCCATCTGCGACGACATCGTGATCGCACTCACGGCCGCCGGCTTCGACGACGTCGACGTGCGCATCACCCTCGCCCCGGCCTGGACCACCGACTGGATGAGCGCCGCCGGCGCCGCGAAGCTCCACGAGTTCGGCATCGCGCCGCCGACCGGCCGCCGCGCGGCCGGACCCATCCCGGTGACCCTGGCCGTGCGCTGCCCGCAGTGCGGATCACCCGACACCCGCGAGATCGCGCGCTTCGGCTCGACCGCGTGCAAGGCGCTCTACGAATGCCGGGCATGCCTCGAGCCGTTCGACCACTTCAAGGTGCACTGATGCGCGCGCATGCGGGGGCGGATGCCGGTGCCGCGCGGCCGGATGCCGACTCCACCGCTGCGACCATCGACGCCGCGCCGATCGCCGACGCGCTCCTCCGCAGCGCAGTCGGCGGCCCGACGGTGCCCGGCCGTCGGCGCACCCGCTTCCACGCGCTGCCGGTCAGCGAGGTGCGCACGCTCACAGCCGACGCCGTCGAGGTGACCTTCGCCGTCCCCGACGACCTGCGGGGCGACTACGACTACCTGCCCGGCCAGCACGTGGCGCTGCGGACGACCCTCGACGGGCGAGAACTGCGCCGGTCGTACTCGCTGTGCCGTCCGCCGCAGCCCGGCTCGATCAGCATCGCGATCAAACGCGACGCCGGCGGCGCGTTCTCGACCTGGGCGCAGACCGGGCTGCACCCCGGCGACCGGCTCGAGGTGATGAGCCCGCAGGGCACGTTCACCTCGACGCTTGCCGACCTCGACGGCGCGCATGTCGCCGGAATCGCGGCGGGTTCGGGCATCACGCCGCTGATGGCGCTGGCATCCACTGTTCTGGCGAGGTCGGATACGTCGCGCTTCACCCTCGTCTACACGAACCGGTCGACGGTCGACGTGATGTTCCTCGAGGAGCTCGCCGATCTCAAAGACCGCTACCCGACGCGGCTCGCGCTGCATCACGTGCTCTCGCGCGAGCAGCGGTCGGCGCCGGTGCTGTCGGGGCGCATCGACGAGGCGAAGCTGCGGACGATCCTCGACCTGCTGGTGATGCCCGAGACGATCGACGAGTGGTTCCTGTGCGGGCCGCTCCAGCTCGTGCAGCTGTGCCGTGACGTGCTCGCCGACGTCGGCGTGACGCGGGAGCACGTGCGCTACGAGCTGTTCACGACCGGTGAGGCGCCCGCCGGACCGGCACCGTCGGTGGCGGTGCGGCAGGGCGACGCCGTCGTCACGATCGACTTCGCACTGGACGGGCAGTCGTCGCGCGTGCAGACCCCGACCGCCGCGCACGAATCGATCCTCACCGCGGCGCTGCGGGTTCGGCCCGACGTGCCGTTCGCATGCGCCGGCGGAGTGTGCGGCACGTGCCGCGCCCGGCTCGTGACCGGATCGGTGACGATGACCGAGAACTATGCGCTCGAACCCGACGAGCTCGAGCGCGGCTACATCCTCACCTGCCAATCGCATCCGACGAGTGTTGCGGTGTCGGTCGACTACGACGTATAGGAGCCTCGCATGATCGAGTTGCACATCCGCGACGACGTCGCCCACCTCACCCTGTCGCGCCCCGACAAGCTCAACGCGCTCGACGAGCAGGCGGTGCGCGACCTCGGCGACGCGTACGGCGACGCCGAGTCCGCCGGAGTCCGCGCGCTCGTCCTCCGCGGCGAGGGCCGCGCGTTCTGCGCCGGGCGCGACATCTCGGGCGTCGACCCGCGGGACGACGATGTGTCGGGATACCTCGACGGTCTCGTAACCCCGGTGCTGCAGCGCATGGCGGCGTTCCCCGCCCCCACGTTCGCCGCCGCGCACGGCGCGTGCCTGGGCGTCGGACTCGGCCTGCTCATTGCCACCGACGTCGTCTACGTCGCCGAGAACGCCAAGATCGGCTCCCCCTTCGCCGCGCTCGGAGCCACCCTCGACTCGGGCGGGCACGCTCTGTTCTTCGAGCGTCTCGGCGCGCACAAGACCCTCGACCTCATCTACTCCGGCCGTCTCATGACGGGAGCCGAGGCCGTGCAGTCCGGATTGTTCTCGCAGGTCTTCCCCGCCGAAGACGTGGGGGAGCAGGCCGTCGCGGCCGCGACAGCGGCATCCACCGGCGCGACTGCCGCCTTCCTCGCGAGCAAGCAGCTCATCGCGCAGCTCCGCGACCAGAGACTGGGCCTGTGGCGGTCGATGGATGCCGAGAATGCGGCCCAGGCGGCACTGTGCGACACGGCGGATTATCGGGAAGGATTCGCGGCGTTCCAGGCAAAACGGGCGCCGGAGTTCCACGGACGCTGATCCGCGGCTCGCGCCGCTGACCCCCTGGACACCGGGGACGGTGCGACGTAACGTGGCTCCCCGTGTCATACGGATACCTCACCGGCCTCGTGCTGCAGGGTGCCCTGGTCGCCCTCACACTCTGGCCGCCGCGCCGCCCCTACTGGCTCGGCGGGCTGGCCTACCGCGTCGCCGCGGCGTACAACGAGGCGCCGTTCCTCTTCTTCGCCGTGATCGCGATCTCGGCCGCACTGACCTTCGTCGACTACCCGCTGACCACTCCGGCCGCCTGGGTCATGCTGGCGCTCACCATGTTGCTGGTCGCCGGTCTCGCGGTCATCGTCGCACGCGGTGCCAGGGCGCGCCCGGTCGTCCAGCAGAGTCTGGACGAGGCGTTCGGACCGCGCTGGCGGGATGAGCTCGAGCCGTCGCTGGCGAACGGGCTGCGCACGCGGGCGCCGCTGGGCAGGGTCCTGCTCACGTTCGCCTTCCGGCCGCGCAGCGTCGAGCGCCGCCGGAACATCCCATACGGTCCTGCCGGACGCGCGCACCTGCTCGATCTCTACCGGCACCGCTCGCACCCGGCGAACGCCCCGGTGCTGCTGTACTTTCACGGCGGCGGGTACTCCGGAGGGTTCAAGAGCTTCGAGTCGCGGGCGCTGCTCTTCCGCCTCGCGAGCCGCGGCTGGGTGACCGTCAGCGCGAACTACCGGCTGCGCCCGCACGCCGACTTCTACGATCACCTGTCCGACCTCAAGCGCGTGATCGCGTGGGTGCGCCGGCACGCCGACGAGATCGGCGCCGACCCGGCCACCGTCGTCGTGGCCGGCAGCTCGGCGGGCGGTCACATGGCGACCATGGCGGCGCTCACCCCGAACGCCCCGCGGTACCAGCCCGGGTTCGAAGACGCCGATACGTCGGTCACCGCCGCCGTCAGCATCTACGGCTGGCACGGCGGATACTACGAACTCGGCGACGCCGGCTCCGAGGCCGGCCCGCTGGGCCACACTGCCGAAGGCGCGCCGCCGGTCTTCGTCGCGCACGGCGAGAACGACACGATCGCCTACGTCGAGACGGCGCGCCGCACCGTCGCCCACCTGCGCGCCGGATCCTCGAGCCCTGTCGTCTACGCGGAGCTTGCCCACGGCCAGCACGCGTTCGACCTGTTCCATTCGCTGCGCTACTCCGCTGTCGTGGACGGGATCGAGGCCTTCACCGCTGTCGTGAGGTCGCGCACTTAGGCGGGCCTGCGGCATCCATCGTCTACCGTCGGAGCATGGGACTGTTCAGCTCCGCACCCAAGTCCGTCCGCCTCGACACGAGTGGGAAGTCATTGCGTGTGGACGCGCCCGGCAGGCCGTGGAGCCTGTGGACCGACGGTCTGGGCGTCCTCGCGATCCGTGCACTGCAGGTCATGCTCGTCGCCGGGATCGCCGCGGCGCTGATCGTCGGCATCCAGCAGGTGACCGTCGTGACGATTCCGCTGGTGATCGCCCTCATCTTCGCGTCGGCGTTCGCGCCGGTCATGTCGTGGATGCGACGACGGGGCGTCCCGTCTCTGGTGGCGACGCTGCTGGCGATGCTCGCGATCCTCGTGATCCTCGGCGCCGTCTCGTGGCTGATCGTCTGGGCCGTGCGCGATCAGTGGGACGAGCTGTACACGCAGGCGGAGCAGGGCTTCCAGGATCTGCTCGCGTGGGTGAACACCCTGCCGTTCGAAATCGATCAGGAGCAGCTCGACGAGTGGATCGCAGCGCTCGGCGACTTCGTCACGAGCGCGCAGTTCGGGTCGGGCGCGCTCGCCGGAGTCGGTGCGGTGGCGAACTTCGTGACCGGCCTCGTGCTGATGGTCGTCATGCTGTTCTTCTTCCTCAAGGACGGGCCGCAGATGTGGGCCTTCCTGCTGCGCCCGTTCCGTGGCGAGAACTACGAGCGTGCGGTGCGCGTCGGCGACAAGACGGTATCGACGCTCGGCTCGTACGTGCGCGGGACGGCGGCTGTGGCGGCGGTGGATGCCATCGGCATCACGATCGGTCTGCTCATTCTGGGCGTGCCGCTGTGGCTGCCGCTGGGCGTGCTGGTGTTCCTGCTCGCGTTCATCCCGATCGTGGGCGCGACCCTGGCCGGCATTCTGGCGGCGCTCGTGGCTCTCGTCTCGCAGGGCTGGGTCATCGCGCTGATCGTCGTCGGCGTCGTCGTGCTGGTCAACCAGCTCGAGGGAAACCTGCTGCAGCCGGTGCTCATGGGGCGCTCGATGAAGCTGCATGCGTTCGTGATCCTGATCGCGTTGACCGTCGGCACGGTGCTGGCCGGCATCGTCGGGGCGGTGCTCGCCGTGCCGATCACGGCCGTCGCATGGGGCATCGTCCAGGTCTGGGACGGCCCGCACACGCCCGCGCGTTGGGCACGGCCGAAGCGGCGGGACGCGGGCGTGGACGTCGACGAATCGACCCAGCAGCCGATCGCGTAGGGGTATCGCCTGCGCATGAGAGAACCCTCATGCGAAAGGTCTGATTCGAACGAAAATACGCCTCTCAATGTCGGAGGGCCTCTCCATAATGGGAGGTATGAACACCTTGAGCGCACCCATCGCCGACCTGCAGCAGCAGGCCGCGCAGGTGGTGCGCGAAGGGGCGACCAGTGGTGTGCTCCAAGGGGTCAGCGAGTCCGAACTCGCGAACATCCTCAGTGACCTGGCCGTCGCCCAGCGGCTGGTCGAAGCAGCGATGGTCGACGTGGTCGGCGAAGTCATGCGACGGTCGGAAGGTGCTTTCGTGGCTGACCGCATGACCTCGCGAATGGGCTGCCGGAACGTCGGCGAGCTGATCGAGCGACTGACTCGCGTGGCAGGGCCCACGGCATCCCGGTTGCAGAAAGCGGCGAAAGCGGTGCGGCCGGTGATCTCCGGTACGACCGGTGAGTTGCTCGAGGCGGAGTTGCCTGAGCTGCGCGAAGCGATGGTCGACGGTGTCGTCGGCGTCGACGGCGTGCTCGCCATCGCGACGCCGTTGAAGGAGACCGGTCGTCGTGTGCCGCATGAGGTCCGGCGACAGGCCGTGAGCGTCGTGGTCGCCGAGGCGCGTGGCGAGGGCCCCGACGGCTCGCCGCCGCTCAGCGCGGATCTGCTGCGCGTGCAGGCGTCGGCGTGGGCACTGGCGCTCGATCAAGACGGGGCCGAGCCGCGCGAGCGTGCATCGGCCCGCAAGCGCTTCCTGCGATTGGGCGCCGAGACGCCGTACGGGTTTCCCGTCAACGGCATGATCATGCCTGAAGTGGCCGCACTCCTGATGCGGGTCCACAACGCCCAGCACTCACCGCGGTCGGTCGAGTTCGTGCCTGACGGCGCAGACGTTCCCGAACCGCCGCGCGACGATCGCACCCACGGGCAGAAGCTGCACGACACCCTGGCAACGGTGCTGCAGGTCGCCGCCGCGAGCGGCGTGCTGCCCACCATCGGCGGCGCAGCACCCACACTCGTGGTCTCGGTCACCGAAGAAGAGCTGGAGTCGGGCCGCGGATACGCACACGCCGAGGACTGCGAGCAGCCGCTGTCGATCGCCGCCGCACTGCACGTGGCATGCTCCGGGGTGATCCAGCGGGTGGTGAGCCGGCGCGACGGGCGCATCCTGAGGATCAGCGTCGAAGACCGGGTGTTCAACCGCTATCAGCGCCGTGCCATCGCACTGCGCGACGGCGGATGCATCATCCCCGGCTGCGGCGTCCCAGCCGCCTGGAGCGAAATCCACCACGTGGTCGAGCACGCGAAGGGTGGGCCCACCCACACAGACAACGGGGTCTTGCTCTGTTGGTACCACCATCGGTTCCTCGAGAGCATCGGATGGAAGATCCGCATGAACGCCGGGGTGCCCGAGGTCCGGGCACCCTACTGGCTCGATCCGTCGCCGAAATGGCGACCGGTCACCACCTCGCCGACCCGGTTGCGGTCGAAGGTCCTGCAGACCTGACCGGGCGCTCCGAGCACCTGCAGTGTCACGATGCCCAGCACGAGGATCGTGACACGCCGACGCACCCCGGGCCTTCACACGATGAGGGAGTGGTCCCCGAGCCGGTGCCAGGTGCGGTTGTGGTAGACCAGCGCATCGGCCTCGTCGCGCTCGACCTGCGACTGCAGCGCGTGCGCGGCGATGACGGTGGAGCCACCGGCATCCATCCGTCCGATGACGGCGCAGCGCACCCACGCGCGCACGTCGTGGTAGACCGGCTCGCCGGTCACGAGCCGCGACCAGCGGTGCGTTTCGGCGAACCGGTCGATGCCGCTCGTGGCGCCCAGCTTCGCCACGTCGATGTCCTGTGCGTCGAGCAGATGCACGACGACGGTCTCGGCCTGCAGCAGCACGTCCGCCGCCGATGACAGCGCCGACACCGAGAAGATCAGCAGCGGCGGCTCGGCGCTCACCGACGACACCGAGGTCGCCGTCAGCGCCACCGGTCCGTCGCCGGCATCGGCGGTGATCACGGCCACGCCCCCCGGGTGGCCACGGAACAGCCCCTTGAACTCGTCCGCCGACAGCGACATGCCGAAGCGGTGTTCGGGTGCCGTGGTGTCGGGGATCTCGTTCGTGGCAGGGGACGTCATGATCCGACCGTACGTGTGGATGCCGGGGTGAAGGGTCGCGTGTGAGCTTTCATGACCGCGTGTGAACAAATATGACGACGCCCGTTTCCGAGTGTTGCGCCCGACCCGTCGTGCCGGGTCTATCTGGGCACCATGGGGACATGTCAGCACTCGTGCGCGTCGATGAGCTTGCGGCCGAACTCACGGCCGGCGCCCCCGTGCGCCTGCTCGACGTGCGCTGGCGCCTCGACCTGCCCGAGGGGCGCATCGACTACCTCGGCGGCCACCTGCCCGGCGCGGTGTTCGTCGACCTCGAGCGCGAGCTCACCCGGCGCGGCCGGCCCGAAGAAGGCAGTCACCCGCTGCCCGATATCGCCGATCTGACCGCGGCCGCACGGCGATGGGGGCTGAACGACGGCGATCGGGTCGTCGTGTACGACGACAACGACAGCGTGCCGGCGGCGCGTGCATGGTGGCTGCTGCGCCGCCACGGCATCGACACGCGCGTGCTCGACGGCGGCTTCCGTGCGTGGGTGCGCGCCGGTCTGCGCCTCGAGCGCAGTGACCGCGCCGTGCGCCCGGGCGACATCGAGCTGACGCCCCCGGCATCCGACGACATCGCCACGCTCGACCACGCCGCACTCGTGCCCCGCCACGGGGTGCTCATCGACGTGCGCGCTCCCCGCCACTATCGGGGCTCCGATCCCGGGTTCGACCCGGTCAGCGGGCACATCCCCGGCGCTGTCAACCTGCCCACCGCGACTCACATCACTCCGGACGGGCTGCTGCGCTCACCGGAGGAGATCCGGTCCGCGGCGGCGGTTGTCGGCATCCATCCCGATGCCGACGTCGTCGTCTACTGCGGGTCGGGCGTCGCCTCGATGCACACCGCGCTCGCCTTCGACACGGCCGGACTGCCCGTGCGCGTGTACGTCGGATCGTGGAGCCAGTGGTCCCGCAGCCCCGGCCGGCCGGTCGCGGTGGGCCCCACGCCGGCCGAGCTGATCGGCGCCGTCTGACGCCATGAACTCAACGAGGGAGAACCGATGACCTTGCGTGTCGTCGCCGTCTCGGGGAGCCTGCGCTCGCCGTCCACCACCGAGTTGCTGCTGGAGGGCATCCTCGACGAGATCGCGACCCACGTCGCGATCGAGCGTGAGCTCATCGAGCTGCATACGCTCGCCGTAGATCTCGCCGTGACGCTGACGCGGGGAGTGAGATCGGATGCCGTGACCGCGGCCCTCGACACCGTGTCTGCCGCCGACGTGCTCGTGATCGCCACACCCATCTACCGCGGCTCCTACACCGGGCTGTTCAAGCAGTTCATCGACGTCCTGCACCAGGACGCGATAGCGGGGACGCCGGTGCTGCTGGCCGCCGGCGGCGGCAACGACCAGCACTCCCTCGCAATCGACCACGAGCTGCGGCCGCTGTTCGCGTTCTTCCGCGCGCACACCCTGCCCGTCGGGGTCTACGCGCGCGCCGTCGACTTCGAAGCGGCCGAGGGAGCGCCGTCGGGCAAGCGGATCGCACCCGACGGCGCCCTGCCGGCCGTCATCACCCGCGCCGTCGAGGCGGCGCTGCCGACGCTGCGAGCGATCGCCTCGTAGTCGCGTCTGTGGTCGCGGTGCGGCCGGGTCGGCGCTGCCGACGCTGCGGCCGGAGCGCCGACCGCGCCGCGATCAGATGCCGCGCGCCGCGCGGACCAGACCGGCGTAGACGCCGGCACTCGGCTTGGCGGTGCGCTCGAACGTATCGTGGTCGACACTGTGCAGGCCCAGCCGCGGCCCGTAGCCGAAGATCCACTCGAAGTTGTCCATCAGCGTCCAGTGGCAGTAGCCGATGACGGGAACCCCGGCATCCATCACCGCTTTCAGGCCAGCCAGCGACGGCTCGATGAAGCCGGCACGGATGGTGTCATCGGGCGTGCTGACGCCGTGCTCGCTCACCAGGACCGGTACGCCGCTGATCTGGTGCGCATACGCGACGGCACCGCCCAGCGACTCGGGATCGACCGCCGTCCCCATGCCGTTGAGCACCGCACCCTCGGGGGCGGGCTGCAGCCCATGGGGGCCGTAGACCAGTCGCTCGTAGTTCTGCACACCGACGAAGTCGTCATCGCGTGCGAGCTCGAGCCAGTAGTCGTATACCTCAGCGCGCTTGCGGTCGCGGACCTCCTCCCCGCCGGACACGGCGACGTCGTCGCACATCGCGAGCGACAGGCCGACGCGCAGGTCGGGCCGGCGCGCCTTGATCGCCGCGCGACCGGCGCGATGCGCGGCGGTCATCCCGGCGCGCATGCCGGCGAAGTCCTCGCGCAGCATGACGTTGCCGGCCCGGTAGCGCTCGACACCGGCCGCGGCGCCGGCAGCCTCGAGCGTCTGCCGCTCGAGGTCGGCGACGAAGTCGGGCAGGCCTGCCCAGGTCAGCATCTCGGGCAGATCGGGTTCGTTGAAGGTGACCGCCAGGGCGATGCGGTCGCCGAAACGGTCCATCACCACGCCGCAGTACCGGGCGAACAGATTCGCGGCCTCGGGGTCGAGCCACGCGCCGCGGGCGGCGAACCAGTGCGGCGAGGTGAAGTGGTTGAAGGTGACGATGGGCGCGAGGCCACGCGCGTGGCATCCGTCGACCACCGCTTCGTAGTGGGCGAGCGCCTCATCCGAGAACTCGCCCTCGCGCGGCTCGATGCGTGCCCACTCGACGGAGAACCGGTAGGCGTTCAGCCCCATGCCGGCGACCAGGTCGAGGTCGGACTCCCACAGCTCCCAGCCATTGGCTGCTTTGCCACTGGGCTCGCGGAACACTGTCGGGGTCACGTTCTCGAGGAACCAGGTGTCGCTGTCGACGTTGTCGCCCTCGTTCTGGTGACCGGCGGTGGCGACGCCCCAGAGGAAGTCGGCGGGGAAATCGGTGTCGTTCATGGGCGGGTCCTCTCGAGGGGGTGGATGCCGGTGATCAGGCGAGACAGGTGAAGGAGTGGTGGCCGTCGGTGACGACGTCGGTGGTGCCGTCCGGCAGGGTGACGTCGGCGGCGATGCCGTCGGGCACTTCGACATCGAGCGCGAACGCGCCGTCGGCGAGGCGCCACGACACGGTGAGGCGGCCGTGGCCGGTCTCGATCGACGCGGCCGCCGACGTGAGTCCGCCACCCGGCCGCGGCGCGATGCGGGCACGGCGGTAGCCGGCATCCGCTTCGCCGGGATCGTCGGGCAGACCGATGCCGGCGACGTGCGTGTGCAGAAACGCGGCGACCGCGCCCTTGCTGTAGTGGTTCAGCGAGCCGCGCACGCCGGCGTCGTCGACGCCGTCCCACCACTCCCACATGGTGGTCGCGCCGCGGCGCAGCATGCCGAGCCACGACGGATCGCGCTCCGACAGCAGCAGCTCGTACGCGAGGTCGAGGTGGTCGTGGTCGGCCAGGGCAGGCAGCAGCATGCCGGTCGCGAGGAATCCGGTGCCCAGCCGCGTGTCGTTCTCGCGGATCCGCGCGGCGAGCCGGTCGGCCACCTCTTGCCGAGCGGATGCCGGAACCAGGCCGAACACCAGTGCACGCACGTGGTCGCCCTGCGACCACGCCGCGGGGTCCGGCAGGTACTCCGTCGCCCAGGCGTTCTTCGCATCGGCACTCAGCCGGGCGTACTCGGCCGCATCGGCTGAGCGGTCGAGCACCGCCGCGATACGCCCCAGCAGCTCGGCCGAGCGCGCCAGGTAGGCGGTCGCGACGATGCCGTGGTCGGCGGCCGGATCGGGATTCGGCGGCACGCCCGGCTCGAGCCACTCGCCGAAGTGGAACCCGGCATCCCACAGATATTGCTCGTGCGGCGCCGGGTCCGGGCGGCGCGCTTCGCGCTGCGGATGCCGCAGTTCGGCCGCGCGCGACCGCGCGTACTCCACCCACGCCCGCGCCGCCGGGTATGCCTCGGCCAGTGCCGCGCGATCGCCGTATGCGCGCCACATCGACCACGGCACGAAGACCGCGGCATCGCCCCAGCCGGCGGACCCCGCGCTCATGTCCTCGAACGCGTCGCCCGAAGGCTGGGCACCGGCAGGATTCGGAATGACGGTCGGCACGCGGCCGTCGTCCCACTGGTCGGCGGCGAGATCGCGTAGCCACTTGCGGCTGAACGCCGACACGTCGTACATGGCGGCCGCGGTATCGGCGAACACCTGCCAGTCGCCGGTGAAGCCCGAGCGCTCGCGCTGCGGGCAGTCGGTGGGCACCTCGCACGCGTTGCCGCGGAAGCTCCACTCGACGGCCTCGTGCAGCTCCTCGAGCCGTTCGTCCGAGCACGCGAACGAGCCGGTGCGGACCAGGTTGGTGTGCACGACCACCGCCTCGATGTCACCGGCATCCAGCACGAGGCCGTCGCGCTCGACCTGGGCGTAGCGGAACCCGTGCGTCGTGTGCCGCGGCTCGAACACGTCGCCGGGCTCGCCGCGCGAGGTCACCTCGTCGATCTGGCCGGCCGGCAGGGGACTGCGCGAGGCGAAGTCGAACGCGCGCAGGTGGTCGGTGGTGAGCAGACCGGCATCGTCGAGCGCCTCGCCGTGGCGGATCACGGTGCGCTCGCCGTCACCGCCGAGGGCGCGCAACCGCACCCAGCCGTTGACGTTCTGCCCGAAGTCGATCACTGCGATGCCGGGGCGCGGGTGGGTCACCGACACGGGCGCGAGGGTCTGCACCCGGCGCACCGGGGGAGCGATCGGGGCGACGAGGCGGGTGCGGTCGGCGCACAGCGGGTCGTCGGCGAGGACGACAGGATGCCAGGGTGCGGAGGCGGCCACCGTGCCGTCTGACGCGGCATCGGCCCGGCCGGCTTCGGCGGTCGCCCATCCCGGGTCGAACAGCCGCAGGTCTTCGGACTGCCCGTCCATCAGGTCGGCGCGCGTGATGTGGCTCTCGCGCCACTGCCAGTCGGCGTCGGTGGCGGCCAGGGCCTGGCCGACTTCGGTCGTGATCGCCAGCAGCAGTGCGGTGCGGGTGCCGAACCCGTCGGGGCGGCGCTGAAAGCCGTGGCGGCCGCGGAACCAGCCGTCCGACAGCACGACGCCCACGACGTTCTCGCCGGGCCCGATCAGGTCGGTGACGTCCCACTGCGGCACCTGCAGCCGGCGCCGGTACGCGGTGAACCCGGGGCTGAGCTCGTCGTCGCCGACGCGGATGCCGTTGAGAAACACCTCGAACACCCCATGCGCTGCCGCCGTGAGCACGGCACGCCCCGGCGCCCCGGTGAACCGGCCCCGCAGCAGCACCGCCGGACGTTCGCCCGCGGGGCGCACCTCGTCGTCGGCGCGGATCCACGTCGCGGCGCGAAGCGTCGCGGCGCGCGGCTCGTCGGGCCGTGGGGCGGCGGGTTCGGTGACCATGGACATCCTCGTCGGGTGGTGCGGGGGTCTCGCACGTTTCACTCTATGAAAGCAGCTTTCGAATGTCGAGTCCATCCTCGCGGCCGTGCACGGGATAGTGTCGATTCCATTCCAGCAGAAGGAGCGACGATGACAGGCGCCACCCCGGACGCGCCCGCTGACATCAAGCGCGGCCAGTACACGGTCGAGGCGCTGGCCAAGGGACTGCGCGTGATGTCGCTGTTCACCGAGCGCCAGCCGGAGTGGCGGCTGCGCGACATCGCCCAGGCCACCGGCATCCCCACTCCCACCGCGTTCCGCATCGTGGCGACCCTCGTCGAGGAGGGATACCTCGAACAGCTCGACGACGGCCAGTACCGCCCCGACGTCAAGGTTCTCACCCTGGGCGGTGCGGCGCTGCGCGCCTCGGACCTTGCCACCCTCGCCACGCCGCGGCTGCGCCGGCTGGGCGAGCAGACCGGCGAGACGACCAACCTCGCCGTGCTCGCCGGCGACCGGATCCTCTACATCGTCCGGTTGCGCAACGCCGACCTGGTCACCGCCAACATCCAGGTCGGCTCGACGCTGCCGGCCGCGTTCACCTCGATCGGCAAGCTGCTGCTCGCCTTCGCCCCCGCGAAGGAAACGGCCGCCACGCTCGACCGCGCGCTCGCCCTGCCGTCGTCGGGGCCGAATGCGATCGCGGATGCCGGGTCGCTGCGCCTGGAGCTCGCCGAGATCCGCGAGCGTGGCTGGGCGCTGCAGGACGAAGAGCTCGCGCTCGGGCTGCGCTCGGTCGCGGCGCCGGTCCGCGACGCTGACGGCGCCGTGATCGCCGGGATCAACGTCGCGGTCCAGTCCTCGACCTGGCCTTCGCAGCGGCTGCGCGACGAGCTCGCGCCGGCAGTGCTCGCTGCCGCCGACGAGATCTCGGGCCTGCTCGGCTGGTCCGGCGCGGCATAACTCCGGCATCCGCTCTGCGGAGTCGGCCTCGCCATGCCCGAAACGTAATGAAAATGCATTTCACTGAGTGATATGGTTGCCGCCAACAGGATCGGCGTGGACGGTTCACTGTTAGGACGCGGCTAACGTATGTCGGCTGAATCCGAATGGTGTTCTGTCGCAGGTGGCCGCATCCTGGTTCCGAGGATGGGGCCACCCGATCGCTTCATCCCGAGACAGCGAAGTCCCGTACGTCACATCGATCACAGGAGATCAGGATGTCCCGCATCACACCCACCGCACGCGCCGCCGCAGCCATCGCGGCGCTGGCAGCCTCGGCCCTTGTCCTCTCCGCCTGCAGCGGCAGCGGCGACCCCGGCACGAGCGACGAGCCGGCCGACACGGCCAAGCTGGTCATCGGCCTCGAATCCGACCAGGCCGCCCTCGGCTACGACCCGATCCGCTACGGCAACGGGCAGCGGATGTTCTTCGAGGGCATCTACGACTCCCTCTTCCTGCTCGATGAGGACGGCGCCGTCGTGCCCGATCTCGTGACCAATTTCGAGTACAGCGAAGACCAGACCGAGCTCACCCTCGACCTCGACACCAGCGCGACCTTCGCCGACGGCACGGCGCTCAGCGCAGAGCTTGTCAAGCAGAACCTCGACTTCCGCGGCGACGCCGACCTGTCGGCCTACAGCGGCTTCGCCGAGGGCGAAGCGAACGAGATCACCGAGGTCACCGTCGTCGACGACGACACCGTCACCCTCACCTTCCCCGCCGCCAACCCCGGGTTCGAGGCGAACCTGGTGCTGCCCGCCGGCGCCATCGTCGGACCCACCGGCGTCGCCGATCGCAGCAGTCTCGACGCGAGCCCGGACGGTTCGGGGCCGCTCATTATCGACGGCGAGGCGACCGTCAAGGGCAACAGCTACCTGCAGGTCAAGAAGGAAGACCACCCGGCCGCGGGCGACTACCCGTTCGACTCGTACGAGTTCCGGCCGATCCTCGACCCGCAGGCGCGCGTCAATGCCGTGATCTCGGGCGAAGTCGACACCGCCTTGATCACCTCGGACACTCAGGCGCAGGCAGAATCGGCCGGCACCAGCGTTGAGGCCAACGGCGGCACGATCGCCAACATTATCGCGTTCGACAAGAGCGGCGCGACGGCACCGCAGTGGGGTGACCCGCGGGTCTTCCAGGCACTGTCGATGGCGATCGACCGCGAGACGTTCGTCGAGGCCGTCCACCCCGGGGAGCTGCCGACCGCCAACGCCCTTCCC
Source organism: Microbacterium invictum (assembly GCF_014197265.1). Classification (NCBI taxonomy): domain Bacteria; kingdom Bacillati; phylum Actinomycetota; class Actinomycetes; order Micrococcales; family Microbacteriaceae; genus Microbacterium; species Microbacterium invictum. The sequence goes on from NZ_JACIFH010000001.1 coordinate 3,481,507, forward strand.
GCCGACAACCCGGGCTACATCCCCGAAATCGAGGAAGAGTACGCCTACGACCCCGACGCAGCCAAGGCGCTGCTGGCCGAGGCCGGTTACCCCGACGGGTTCAGCTTCGACTTCACGATCAGCGCCCAGAGCCAGCGCGACCTCGAGGCGCTGCAGCCCTACTGGGAGGCCATCGGCGTCACGATGAATCTGAATACCGCATCGTCGACCGAGGAGTCGTTCGCGGTCGTGCAGACCGAGCCGCTCGGCGGACCGATCCCGTTGACCTGGACAAACCCGCTGGGCAACGTCTACGGCGTGCTGTTCGGCTTCGCGAACTTCCACGGCGCCGAGAGCCCCGAGATCCAGGGCGCCGCCGGCGCGCTGGGCGCGGCGGGCGACGATGCGGAGGCACAGGCAGCGGCGTTGACCGATCTCAATCGGGCGATCGTCGACTCGGGCTGGTTGATTCCGCTGTACGAGCAGCTCGCACCGTGGGCATACGACGACGCGAAGGTGGCCACCCCCACCTTCGCCGGTACCGAGGTGTTCCCCCTGCTGGCGACGCTGCAGCCCGCATCCTGATCATCGTCGGTGCCGGCGCCTGAGCGCCGGCACCGACGAAGGGAGTGATGATGCTCATCTTCGTACTCAAACGGATCGCTTTCGCGGTCCTCACCCTGCTGGTCGCCTCATTCGTGGCATTCATGCTGGTGCATCTGTCGGGATCCACCCCCGGCGGCGTCGCCCTCGGGCAGTCGGCCACCCCCGAGCAGGTGCACGCCTACAACACCGAAATCGGCTGGTACGACCCGTGGATCGTGCAGTTCGCGAACTGGGTCGGGCAGGTGCTGCAGGGCAACCTCGGCGTCTCGCTGATCGACGGCCGTGACATCGGCGACGACATCGTCAAGCGGCTGCCCGTCACGGCGGCGCTGGCGATCTTCGGCACGCTGGTCAGCGCGATTCTGGGCATCTTCATGGGCGTCGCCGCGGCTGTGCGCGGCGGGGCCGTCGACCGCACCGTCACGGTGATCAGCGGCATCCTGCTCTCGCTTCCTGCATTCTGGGTGGGCGTGCTGCTGGTCTACGTCTTCGCGGTTCAGCTGCGGCTACTGCCGGCCACCGGGTTCGTGCCCTTCGACGTCAATCCCGAGGCCTGGGCGCGGTCGCTCGTGCTGCCGGTGATCACGATCGCCCTGACCTCGGCCGCCGGCATCGCCCGGCAGACTCGTGCGTCAATGGGCGAGTCGCTCACCCAGGAGCACATGCGCAGCCTGCGGGCCCTCGGCACCCCCACCACCCGCATCATCTACGTGCACGCGCTGCGCGGCGCGAGCCTGCCGATCGTGGCGAGCATCGCCGTGCAATTCATCCTGCTGTTCGGCGGTTCGGTCATCATCGAGGTGCTGTTCGCGCTGCCGGGCATCGGCCAAGCCATGCAAGCGGCCGTCGGCGCCGCCGATCTGCCCTTCGTGCAGGCACTGGTGCTCGTCGCGACCCTCGTGGTCGTGATCGTCAACCTCGCCCTCGAACTGTTCACGCTCGCCCTCGACCCGAAGCTGCGTGCCTCATGACCGTCTCTACGACCTCCATCGTGCGGCCGCGCCGCACCGACCGCCGGATGGGCCGCAAGCTCCTCACCTCTCCGACCGCGATCCTGTCGCTGGTGTGGCTTGTGGGCCTCGTGCTCGCCTCGCTCACCGCGCCGCTGTGGCTGCGGTACGGCCCGCTCGAGCAGGACCTCTCGGTGGTGCTGCAGGGTCCGTCGGCAGAACACCTGCTCGGCACCGACGAACTCGGCCGCGACCTGCTGTCGCGCATCGTCACCGCCGCAGCGCCGACGCTGTTCATCGCCCTCTTGACGCCCATCGTGGCCGTGATCGTCGCCATCCCGCTGACGCTCTGGGCCGCACGCTCGGCCCGCGTCGAGGTCGTGATGAACCGCGTCGCCGAGATCGTGCTGTCGCTGCCGGGAATGGTCATCATCCTCGCGGTCATCGCCGCAGTAGGCACCAACATGGTGATCGTCATGTCGATCTTCGGCGTGCTCGTGTTCGGCGCCGTCTACCGGGTCTTCTTCGGTCAGGCCAAGTCGCTGCATCGACAGCTGTTCGTCGAGGCCGCGGCCGTCGACGGCGTGCGCCCCATGCTCGCGAGCCTGCGCCACGTGCTGCCCAACATGTCGACCACCGTCATCGTGCAGTTCGTGCTGCTGTTCGGCGCCGCGATCGGCATGCAGGCGGGGCTGGCCTTCATCGGCCTCGGCCCGCAGCCGCCAGAGCCCACCTGGGGTGGCATGATCCAGGCCGCCTCGCGCTACATCTTCCAGCAGCCGTGGATGATGATCCCGACCGGTGGCGTCCTCGCGCTGACCATCATCGCGGCCAACGCCCTGTCCGACGTCCTCGCCGGTGGCACCGCCATGCCGCCACCGCTCATCTCGATCCGACGGCGGCGCCGACCGGCATCCGTCATCGATTCGGCGAACCCCGACCCCGCAGCCGAACCCGCCTTCACCGACGTCGTCGCCGCGCGCGAACTGTCGGTCGAGAACCTCGTCATCGGCGTCGACGACGGCCCGAGCCTCGTGACCGGCGTGTCGCTGCGTGTGAAGCCGGGCAAGGTCATGGGACTCGTCGGCGAATCGGGCTGCGGCAAGTCCGTCACCTCGTACGCGATGCTGGGCCTGCTCGCGCCCGGACTCTCGGTGCGCTCGGGCTACATCCGCTGGGGCGACGTCGATCTGGCCCGCGCCGGCGAGCGGGCCATGCAGCGGGTGCGCGGCCACGAGATCGCATTCATCTCGCAGGAGCCCACTCGTGCGCTCGACCCCATGTTCACGGTCGAGTGGCAGCTGGCCGCCGCGATCAAGCGACTGCGCAAGGTCGGCGGCCGTGAGGCGAAGCAGATCGCCGCGCAGTTGCTCACCGACGTCGGCATCGTCGACGTGCCGCGGGTGCTGGGCAGCTACCCGCACCAGATCTCGGGAGGCATGGCACAGCGCGTCGCGATCGGCCTCGCCTTGGCCGGAACCCCGAGCCTGCTCATCGCCGACGAGCCGACCACCGCGCTGGATGTCACGGTGCAAGCCGAGATCCTCGCGCTGCTGCGGAAGCTCGTCGCCGACCGGGGCATGTCGATTATCCTGGTCACGCACGACCTGGGGGTCGTCGCCGACATCTGCGACGACGTGTCGGTCATGTACGCCGGCGAGATCGTCGAGACCGGATCGGTGCGCGACGTGCTGGTGCGACCGGAGCACCCCTATACGATGGCCCTGCTGGCCGCCGACCCCCACCTGATCGCCGAACTCGACAGCGCGCCGCGTCTGGCGTCCATCCCCGGGCAGGTTCCCGCGCCGGGATCGTGGGGCGGCGGATGCCGGTTCGCCCAGCGCTGCCGCTTCGCTCGCGAGGAATGCCAGACCGCCGTGGCGTTGGATGCTCGTGCTGTCGGCGCCGGGGGAGTGCGCTGCGTGCGGCGCGACGAAGTCCGCGGGCGCCAGGAAGAGTGGCGCGTGGGCGCCGGGACGGGAGGGCACTGATGTCCGTCGACATCGCTGTTGCCGTTGAAGCCGAAGCGACCACGCCGCTGCTGGAGGTACGCGACCTCACGATCCGGTACGGCAAGAAGGGCCCCGCTGCGGTGCGCGGCGTGTCGTTCACGATCGCACGCGGCGAGACGCTGGGCCTGGTGGGCGAGTCCGGGTCGGGCAAGACCACGATCGGCCGCGCCATTCTGGGGCTCGTCCCGGTCGCGAGCGGCCAGATCCTGTTCGAGGGTCGCGACATCACCCGGGCGGGGCTTTCCGGCCGGCGGTCGCTGCAGGGCGACCTGCGCGCGGTGTTCCAAGACCCGTTCTCGTCGCTGAACCCACGCCGCGTGATCGGCGACGCGCTCACCGAGCCGCTGCGGGTCGCGAAGGTGCCGCGTGCCGACCGCGACCGGCGCGCCCGCGAGGTGCTGACGGCAGTCGGGCTGCCGGCGGGCTCAGCCGACCGCTACCCCCGCCAGTTCTCGGGCGGGCAGCGGCAGCGCATCGCGATCGCCCGGGCGCTGGTCACCGACCCGCGGCTCGTCGTCTGCGACGAGGCCGTCAGCGCCCTCGACCTGTCGACCCAGGCCCAGGTGCTGAACCTGCTCGCCGACCTGCGCGCCGGCGCCGACCTCGGCTACCTGTTCATCGCGCACGACATGGCCGTCGTCGAGTTCCTCGCCCAGCGCATCATCGTGCTCAACCGGGGTGAGATCGTCGAAGCCGGCCCGACCTCCGAGATCGTCTACAACCCGCGGGAGCACTACACGAAGGTGCTCATGGCCGCCTCGCCGGTACCCGACCCCGACGAACAGGCGCGTCGCCGCGAGGCCTGGCAAGAGCTGAAGGCCCAGGCTCCTGCAGCTGTCGGGTGACCCAGATGACGGAAGGATCATGTGACCAACGTGCCTGAGACAAGCGAGCACACCCTCAAGGCTGCGGGCTGCGACTTTCGAGTTCGCGTCTACCCGGCCGACCGCCCGAACGGTGCCGTCCTCGTCTGGCTGCACGGCGGCGCATTCATGTTCGGCACGATCGATATGCCGGAAGCCGATGAAGTCGCCTGTCGCCTCAGCGGCGACGGCGTCACCGTCGTCTCGGTGGACTACACCCTTGCCCCGCTCGACGCGCTCGACGATTTTCCGCCGCCCGCTCTGGGCGACGGTGGGCCATCCCCCGACGTGATCGCCGCCGAGCTGGCGGCCGCCGGTCCCCGCGCCCCGTTCCCGACGGCATCTCTGCAGGCGGTGGCGGCTGTTTCATGGGCGCGGCAGAACGCGGCCCGCTGGGGTGGTGATCCCGCAAGAATCTCGATCGGCGGCGCGAGCGCGGGAGGCAACCTCGCTGCGAGCGCCGCGGTCCGGATCCGAGACGACGGCGCGTTCAACAACCCGGCCTCTCTGCTGCTCATCTATCCGCTCTTGCACCACGAGATCCCCGAACCGGACGACGAGTTGAGGGGACTCCTCGACGCGCTTCCGCAGCACGCGGCGATGCCGCCGGAGGTGGGCCAGGCGATAGCCCGGGGATATCTCGGGGGCGCCTCACCGCATGACATATATGCCTTCCCCGGCGGACACGACATGCGCGGCATGCCACGGACTCTCATCGTCAACGCCGAGCAGGACGCGTTGCGCGCCTCCGGTGAGGCATTCGCCGCCGACCTCGCGCGAAGCTCGGTCGATGTCACGGTCGTCAGAGAGCCTGGAACCCAGCACGGATATCTCAACGTCGTCGGCCACCCCGGCGCCGAGCGGACTTTTGCTCGCATGCGATGGGTGCTGAGCTCGGATTGAGCCTCAGTGCAGCGTCGGGTTGACCACGGGTGACAGCGCCAGGGCGGTCTCGCGGAACCGCGGCACCATCGGGTTCACGGTGTCGCTCAGGCTGCACAGCATGATGGTGGCCGGCGCGATGTCGTCGATGCGCACGTAGCGCAACTCGTCGCGGCGATAGTGGTGGCTGGCCGACTCGCCCGCGATGTTGACACCCGCGCCCGCGGCGACCAGCTCGAGCAGGCCCTCGACGCTGTCGGCGGTCGGGCCGCGCCGCGGCCGCGAGCCGTCGGGCCGCGGGTCGACGATCCACCAATCGACGATCTCGGGGGCACCGCCCCCGGCGGCCACGAACACCTCGTCGGCCGTCTCGAGAATCGACACCGACTCACGCTCGGCGAACCGATGCCCGGTCGGCACGACGAGGACCCGGGGCTCACGCCACAGCTCCTCGACCCGCACCCGCGGCGGCAGCCGCATCGGCGACGGGGCGAACACGACGTCGACGCGCCCCGACTCCAGCTCGCCGGCCACGTCGAAGAACCCCAGCCGGCGCATCTCGACGCGGGCGGTCGGCACGAGCTGCAGCGTGCTGGCGATCGCGGCGGTCGTCAGCGTGCCGGCGCCCGCGGCGACCACCCCCACGCGCAGCATCGGGGCATCGCGATCGCGCTGTACCCCGCGAGCCCAGGCGAGCACCTGATCGTGGTCGTCCTGCAGGCGGCGCGCCAGCGGCAGCAGCTCGCGGCCGGCGGCGGTGAGTTCGACCTTGCGGGGGCTGCGATCCAGCAGCTTCACCCCGATCTGCTGCTCGAGGCGGCTGATCTGCTGGCTCAGCGAGGGCGGCGTGATGTTGAGGCGCTCGGCGGCCCGGCCGAAGTGCAGCTCTTCGGCGAGCACACAGAAGTACCGCATGACGTGGATCGGGATATCCATGTGGGCATCTTAGCCCCAGGCTAATGCTGCGTAGGAAAGGCGAACTTCCCCCATCGCCGCATTCGCTTGAGACTTGATGCATCCGTAGCGATCGATCGGAATGAGCCGACCGTTCCCTCTGCCTAACGATCCCCCCAAGGATTCTCCCGCAGGGAGCCGCTATCAGCACTGCTTTACATGGAGGTAAGCAATGACCATCTTCGCCATCGATGACACCGACAAGGCTCCCTTCGCCGGCATCCTTCCCGCCGCGCCCAAGCCGTTCGTTCTCGGCAACGGCGAGGGCGAGAAGTCGCTGGTGTTCGACCAGCTGTTCACGATCCTGCTGTCGGCCGACGAGACGGAAGACCAGTTCGGCGCCTTCACGATGCAGGGCAACCGGGGCGACCGCATCCCGGCCCACACCCACCTGAAGACCCACGAGATCTTCTATGTCGTCGACGGCGAGATCACGGTGTGGATGGACGACACCGCCGACTACCACAGCAAGACCACCCTCACCACGGGCGACTTCGCGTACGTGCCGGCTGGAACGGTACATGCCTTCCAGATCCACAACTCGTCGAAGGTCTTCGGCTGCGGCACCGCCGGGTTCGAGCGGTTCTTCCACGCCATGGGGCAGAAGAGCGACCTGACGGAACCGGCCGGTATCTACGTGCCCGACTTCGAGGTCATGCGCGCCGCGGGTGAGAAGTACGCCACGGTGTTCCAGCCCGACTTCCAGTTCCGCGATTGAATCGTGTCGCCCAGTTCGCCGCCGCACGATGCGGGCCGAGATGATGACAACATGACCGAAGACACCGCTGTCCTCCCCACCGCATTCGTCCCGCCGACGCACGACACCCTGAGCGATCTTGCCCCCGCTGTCGCCCGAGCCGACGGTGAGAGCGTCGTGACCGGCATCGAGTACGCCAAGATCCTGGGGTACCGACCGCTGCGCATGGATCTGCACCTGCCCGCCGACGACGGACCGCACCCGGTTGCCGTGTACCTTCACGGTGGCGGGTGGCGCATCGGTTCGCGCCGCGAGAACTGGGTCGCCGCGCCGCTGTGGCGTGCGCTGCTCGACGCCGGCATCGCCGTGGCCTCGGTGGAGTACCGGCTCAGCCGCGAGGCGACCTTCCCCGCCTGTGTCAACGACGTGTCGGCCGCGGTGCGCTGGCTGGCGACCTACGGCGATGAGCTCGGCTTGCGGTCTGACGCGATCGGCGTGATCGGCGAGTCGGCGGGCGGACACCTCGCCGCCTTCCTCGCCATGAACAGTTCGGACGAGCGGATCACCGGCACCGACGGCGTGCCGACGGCGAGCTCGCGCGTCCGCGCCGCGGTCGGGTGGTACACCCCGACTGACTTCGCGCGAATGGATGAGCAGCGCACGGTACCGGGGGCGGGGACGCACGGTCACCCCGACTCTGCCGAGTCGTGGCTGGTGGGCGAGGACGTGGCGATCGAATCGGATGCCGTACGGTTCGCCGGCCCGATCGCGCACGTCTCCGCCGACGCGGCGCCCTTGCTGCTCGTCCACGGGACCGACGACCGGGCGGTGCCGACCGCGCAGAGCGTCACCCTCGCCGCGGCGGTCGAGCAAGTCGGCGCGCGCGTCGAGCTCGAGATCATCCCCGGCGCCGACCATATTTTCGAGGGCGTCGACCGGGCGCCGATCATCAAGCGCTCGGTGCAGTTCCTCGCCCGCGAGCTGACCTGAAGCCCCCGACCCGCCAGACTCAAGGAAGAGCATGACCGAAACCGCCGCCATCCCCGCCTTCACCGAGATCGCCGACCACGAGTGGCCGCCGCCGCCGTACATCCGGCCCGTCGGCGCCGAGCGACCGGCACCGCCGACGGGCGCCCACGCCTTCGAGGGTCTGACCTACTCGATGATCCCGGGGTACCGCCCGCTGCTGCTCGACGTTCACGTGCCCCAGGGTGTCGTTCGGCCCCCGGTGGTGCTGTGGGTTCACGGTGGTGCGTGGCTCATGGGCGATCGCCGGCTGCCTCCCGTGATGTGGCCGGTCGGCGCACTGTTCCAGAAGATCGTCGACGCCGGCTACGCCGTGGCCACCTTGGACTACCGGCACTCGAAAGAGGCGCCGTTCCCGGCCCAGCTGCACGACGCCAAAGCGGCGCTGCGCTACCTGCGCCGGTTCGCCGATGATCTCGGCATCGATGCCGGTCGCATCGTGGTGTGGGGCGAATCGGCGGGTGCGCATCTGGCGGCGCTGGTCGGCCTCACCGGCGGGCAGGTCGAATGGGACGGCGATGAAGGCGTCGGCACCGGTGACACGTCGGTGACCGCAGTCGTCGACTGGTACGGGGTCCACGACGCCGAGCTGCTGGAACTGCGGGCGCTGCCGGTCGATCCCGCCCTCGTCCCGCCCTCGCATGCCGCGACGCTCAGCCGCGAGCCGCTGCACATCCTCACCGATGGGTCGCCGCTCGGCGCCGATGCACTGCGGCTGTGCTCACCGGTCTCGCACGTGCGCGCCGACGCACCGCCGTTCCTGCTGATGCACGGCGAGCAGGACGCCCTCGTGCCGATCGCACAGAGCGAGGTGTTCTTCGACGCCCTGACGATTGTCGGCGCCGATGTCGAGCTGCGTCGCGTCGCCGGCGCCGATCACGTGTTCCTCGGTGCCGACCCGCTACCCCTGATGGACGAAGCGATCGACTGGATCGCCACGCAGCTGAGCGGGGCCCGATGACCGCGCACTTCATCGCCGCCGATGACGATTTCGGCGGTGCGCCGCTGCTGCGCGGCGAGGTCACCCTCGAACCGGGCCACGGCGCCGTCACCCGAGCCACTCTGAAGCTCAGCGCTCTCGGCGTCGTCGAGGCGTGGATCGGCGGGGAGCCGGCATCCGCGGACCTGCTGACGCCGGGCTGGTCGAGCTACGAATGGCGTGTCCGCTTCCGCGAGCACGACGTGACGGCGCTGGTGGCTGACACGACCGTGATCGGACTCGCGCTGGGCAACGGGTGGTTCCGCGGCCGGCTCGGCTGGGACGGCGACCGGGCGCTGTACGGTGACGAGCTCGCCGGGTTCGCCGAGCTGCGCGTCACGTTCGCGGATGGGTACGAGCAGGTGTTCGGGACGGATGCCGGCTGGCGCAGCGGCCCGTCGGCCACCACCGCCAACGATCTCTACGACGGGCAGTCGATCGACGCCCGGCGCCGCGACGACGCGTGGCTGCAGCCGGGCTTCGCGGGAAGCGACTGGACGGGCGTCCACATGGTCGACGGCTGGACCGACCGCCTCGAGCCGCACATCGGCCCGCCGGTGCGGCGGCACGAGGACGTCGCGCCGGTGCGCGTCTGGCAGTCGCCCGCGGGCAGGACGCTGGTCGATTTCGGCCAGAACCTGGTCGGCTGGGTGCGGGTGCGCGTGCGTGGCGAGCGCGGCACGGTCGTGACGCTGCGGCACGCCGAGGTGCTCGAGCACGACGAGCTCGGCACCCGGCCGCTGCGCAGCGCCGCGGCGACCGACCGGTTCACCCTCAGCGGCGGCGACGACGTGTTCGAGCCGACGCTGACCTTCCACGGGTTCCGGTATGTCGAGGTCGATGGGTGGCCCGGCGACGCCGACGCCCTGGCATCCGCTCTCATCGCCGTCGTCGTGACGAGCGACCTGCGCCGCACCGGCCACCTCGAGACGTCGGACGAGCAGCTCAACCAGCTGCATCGCAACACGATCTGGGGCATGCGCGGCAACTTCGTCGACGTGCCCACCGACTGCCCGCAGCGTGACGAACGGCTCGGCTGGACCGGTGACCTGTCGGCCTTCGCGCCTACGGCCGCGTATCTCTATGACGTGCGGGACTTCCTGCGCGACTGGCTTCGCGATCTCGCACTCGAGCAGCAGCACGCCGGAGGTGTCGTGCCGATCGTGGTGCCCGACGCGGTCAAGTACTTCACCATGCCCGAGGGCATGCCCAAGCCCGGGCCCACTGCGGTCTGGGGTGACGCGGCGGTCTGGGTGCCGTGGGCGCTGTGGACCGCCTACGGCGACCGCACGGTACTCGCCGAGCAGTTGGACTCGATGGCGGCGCACGCGCGCAGCATCGGCGGCATGCTGGCGCCCAGCGGGGTGTGGGACAGCGGGTTCCAGTTCGGCGACTGGCTCGACCCCGATGCCCCGCCGGACAACCCCGGCAAGTCCAAGGCCGACCCGCACGTGGTCGCCACGATCTGCGCGTATCGCACCGCCACGATCGTCGCCGAGGCGGCGGAGGTGCTGGGGGAGGATGCCGGGGAGTTCCGCGCCCTCGCCGCCCGGCTGCGCGCCGGGTTCGAAGCCGAGTATCTCGACGACGGCGTCATCCGCAGCGATGCGACCACGGTCTACACGCTCGCGATCGTGTTCGGCATTCTGGGCGAGCGTGACCGGGCGGCCGCCGGACGGCGCCTGGCCGAGCTCGTCGCCGCCACCGGCTATCGTGTGAGCACCGGTTTCGCCGGGACCCCGTTCATCCTCGACGCGCTGGCCGCCACCGGCCACCACGGCGACGCCTACCGGCTGCTGCTGCAGACGGAGTGCCCGTCGTGGCTGTACCCGATCACGATGGGGGCGACCACAATCTGGGAGCGCTGGGACTCGATGCTGCCCGACGGGTCGATCAACCCCGGCGAGATGACCTCGTTCAATCACTACGCGCTCGGCGCCGTCGCCGATTGGATGCACCGTCGCATCGGCGGCATCGCGCCGCTCGAACCCGGCTACCGGCGCATCCTCATCGCGCCGCAGCCCGGCGGCGGGCTCACCTGGGCGCGCGCGAGTCTCGACACCGGATTCGGCACGGTCGCCGTGCACTGGGAGCTCGACGGCGCCGACCTGCGCGCGGAAGTCTCGGTGCCGGCCGGCACCGAGGCCGTGCTGCGGCTGCCCGGCCGCGACGACGAGGTGGTGAGCGCCGGCATCCACACCCGCTGATCCCTACTCGCGGAGCTTCGAACCTCCGGCGAGCGGCGGTGCGCCCGACTCAGCGGCGCAGCCTCGCGAGGAAGTCACCCCACAGCAGGCGCATGTCGACCGACTCGACGATCGCCGAGCGGCTGAGGTCTGTGGGCGGCTCGAGCACGGCGACGGATGCCAGGGCGCTGTCGCCGAGGGTGAGTGCGCCGCGCAGATCGACGAACGGCGGCACATCCAGCAACAGGTCGGCAAGCGCCCGGCCGAGCGGGGACGCCGCCGCGAGGTCGCCGGTGATCTCAGCGAGCGAGACCCTCATTCGTTCATATGTCTCGCGCGGAACGGAGTGGACCGGGATGCCGGAGCCGAGCACCTCCTCCGCCGCATCGGCGTCGGTGTCGCGGTTGTATTCAGCGCCCGCGGCGCTGCCGCCGATCCACACGAGCATCGCGCGCTCGCCGAGCGTCGGGGCGGCCTCGAGGGCGGCGGCGACGTTCGTCAGCGGGCCGCCGCACAGGATGCCGACCGGCACCGCCGCGGCGCCGGCGACCGCCTCGACGATCGCGCGGGACGCGGCTGAAGCACGTGCGCCCGGGGCGAACGACTCCGGCCCCGCCACGACCTCGACGGTCGCCCCGACCTGGGCGACCAGCCGGCGGGCTGCGTCCGCGCCGCGCGCGGCCGAGGTCGCCGGGTCGATGCCCGCCAGCTGCGCGAGCGCCGGATCGACCCCGGTCGTGGTCACCAGGGCGATGTCGAGCTCGTCGCTCAGCAGCAGATGCGCCAGCGCGACGAGCCCGTCGGGGTCGCCGGCGAAGTCGTTGTCGACGATGACCTGCCGGCGACCCATGCGACTCAGCCTGCCGAGGTGAAGCGGGTGGTCAGCGTGCCGATGCCCTCAATCTCGCTGACCAGCACATCGTCCGGCCCGATGAACCGCGGCGGGGTGCGGCGGTTGCCGATACCCGACGGGGTGCCCGAGAAGATGATGTCGCCGGGCAGCAGCGGGCACACGGCCGACAGCCGCACGAGCAGCTCGGGCACGTCGTAGAGCATCATCGAGGTGCGCGACGACTGCATGCCCTCGCCCGACAGCGCGCACGAGATCGCGAGGTCGTCGCGGTCGGCGAACTCGTCGGGCGTGACCAGCCACGGGCCGGTCGGCCCGAAGCCGAGGAACGACTTGCCCAGGCTGAACTGCGGCGCCGAGCCCTGCAGCTGCGTGATGCGCTCCGACAGGTCCTGCCCGATCGTGAGCCCGGCCACGTGCGACCAGGCGTCTTCACGGGTGACGCGGTGCGCGCGGGTGCCGATGACGACGACCAGTTCGACCTCCCAGTCGACGTGACCCTCGGGCAGTGCGACGACGGCATCCGGCCCGACGATCGACGACGGGAACTTCGTGAAGGTGACCGGCATCGCATCCGGCGGGTAGCCGGCCTCGGCGGCGTGCTCGGCGTAGTTCAGGCCGATCGCGAACACCTGCCGCGGGGCCGGCACGGGCGCGCCGAGCTCGGCCTCATCGAACGGGGCGGATGCCGCGGATCCGGCATCCGTCGCCCACGACACGAACCCGGGCCAATCCTCGAACAGCGCCTGCGGGTCGGGGCCGAAGTGGCCGTCCGACGCGGCGGCGACATCGGTCGCGCGGTCCCCGTCGATGAGGACCGCGCGACCGTGCAGGTTGCCGAGCTTCACCAGTCGACCCGCTGCGGAGCCGGCTCGCCGTACCGGTCTTCCCACGAGATGACGGTGTTGCGGAGCGTGCCGATGCCGGTGATCTCGGCCTCGATCTTGTCGCCCGGCTTCAGGTAGAAGTCGAACGGGTCGGGCTGCACGGCCGCGACGCCCGAGATGGTGCCGGTGGTGATGATGTCGCCCGCGCTGTAGATCTGCGGCGAATGGTAGGCGACCAGATGCGGGAACTTGATGCGGGTCTGGTTGGTGTTGCCCTGCTGGCGCACCTCGCCGTTGACGCGCAGCTGCATGGGCAGCTCGTGCATGTCGGGCACCTCGTCGCGGGTGACGATCCAGGGGCCGATCGGGCAGAAGGTGTCGATGCCCTTGCTGAACGAGAACACGCCCGACTCCATCTCCTTGCGCTGGATGTCGCGCGCGGTGATGTCGTTGAACACCGTGAAGCCGGCGATGTAGTCATCGGCCTCGTCGGGGCCGAAGAACTTGCCCGACTTGCCGATGATGATGCCGAGCTCGAGTTCGTAGTCCAGCTCCTTCGTGAGGCCCTCGGGGTAGACGATGTCGTCGTCGGGGCCGATGATCGCGTCGACGTTCTGGAAGAACACGATGCCCTTGTGCACCGGGTGCGACCAGTCCACGGCGGTCAGCTCGTTGTGGTGGTCGGCGAAGTTGCCCGCGGTGTGGAAGAACTTCTTGGGGCGGATCGGCGCCTCGAGCTTCACGTCGGCGTAGTTCAGGCGCTCGCCGCTCTCGCGCACGTCGCCGCCGCGCTCGAAGTACTCACGGGTCGAGGGTACGTCGAGTTCGATGACGACGCCCTCTTCGAGCTCGAGGCGACCGACCCGGCCGCCGTCGAAGGTGATGAGCTTCATGGGTGTCTCTTTCTGTTGAATCGGATGCCGGAGCTGAGCCTGTCGAAGGACTCAGGCACCGACCATGTTGAATCCGCCGTCGGCGAGCATGTAGCCGCCGGTCAGGTGCGCGGCTTCGTCGGTCGCGAGCCAGAGGCACGTGCCGGCGACGAACTCGGGCGGCGGGATGACGCCCATCGGGGTCTGCGAGATCAGCACCTCGCGGCGACCGCTCTTCCAGTCCTCGCGCTGCAGCAGCCGCTCGGTCTCCATGAAGCCGGGGGCGAAGGTGTTCACCCGCACGGCGGGGGCGAACGCTTTGGCGTACGACTTCGTGATGCCGAGGATGCCGTACTTCGCGGCCGCGTACTGCGGGGCACGGGGTGAGCCGCGGACGATCACGGTCGAGCCGACGTTGACGATCGAGCCGTGTCCCTGCTCGAGCATCCGCTCGCCGAACTCGTGCGTCATCAGCAGCGTGCCCTTGACGTCGACGTCGATGACCGCGTCGAGCGCCTCCTGGGTGAGTTCCCGCCACGACATCTGCTCGCTCGAGACGTCGCCGACGTTGTTGACGAGTACGTCGAGGGTGCCGAACTCGGCGAACACGGCATCGGCCATCGCCTTGATCTGGTCCCACTTCGAGATGTCGGCCTGCACGATGATGCCGTCGCTGCCAGCCTTGCGCACACGCTCGAGCGTCTTCTCGGCGCCCGCCTTCGAGCTGTTGTAGTGGACGGCGACCTTCGCGCCCTCCTGCGCGGCACGCGCCGCGATCTCGGCGCCGAAGCCGGTGCCGGCGCCGGTCACGAGTACCGTCTTCCCGGCGAACCGGGGATAGATCTGCGTCATCGTCGATCTTCCTTTCTCTGTCAGACCAGTGTGCGCCCGCCGTCGATGTACATCACGTGTCCCGTGACGAACCCGGCGTGGACGGAGGAGAGGAACAGGGCGGGGCCGGTGACCTCGTCCGGCGTGCCGAGGCGGCCCGCGGGCACCAGGCCCTCGAGCGACGCGCGCTTGCCGGGCTTGGCGAGCTCGCCCGAGGTGAGGGGCGTCTCGATGTAGCCCGGCGCGAGGGCGTTGACGGTGACGCCGGACTCGGCCCACTCCCGGGCCATGACGCGCAGCAGCTGGTTGATGCCGCCCTTCGAGGCGGCGTACGGCCCGTGCGAGTGATGGGCGAGCAGTCCCGAGACGCTCGAGAGGGCGAGGATGCGGCCATGGCCCTGCGCGACCATGTGGCGGCCCGCGGCCTGCGCGAGCCCGAAGACCGTGAACAGGTTGACCTGCATGACCTTCTCCCACTCGTCCTCCGTGAACTCGAGGATCGGGCGGCGGTCGTTCATGCCCACGGCGTGCAGGAGCACTTCGAGGCCCCCGAGGGTCTGGATCACCTCGGTGACGACGTGCTCGCCGGCGCCATGCGCGGTGAGGTCTGCTTCGAGGAGGGTGAAGGTGACGTCCGGGTGGGTGGTGGCGAGGGCATCGAGAGCCCTGCGGTCGTGGTCGACGACCGCGACGTGTGCGCCGGCCCGTGCATAGGCGGCGGCGCATGCGCCCCCGATTCCGCCGGCTCCGGCGACGAGGACACGTGCCCCCGAGAGTCCGAGCCAGTCATCGGTGCGGGTCTGTGGCGCTTCATGGGGCACTGCGGTAGTCTCCAATGACTTTGCTGATCTTTCAGCTAGTAAAAAGTGATTTCGTTCACTGAAGAGTAGCGCGAGGAGTTGCCGGGGTCAATCCGACCACGGCCGGAAGGGCGGATGATGGGTCGGATCAGTCACTTGGTGCCGGGCGAGTTGAGCGCGGAGCAGCAGCACCTCTACACGCAGATCGCCGGCGGGCCGCGGGCCCAGGGGCCGCAGCACTTTGCGTTGACCCGCCCTGACGGGTCGCTCACCGGCCCGTTCAACGTCATGCTCCACGCTCCCGGAGTCGGGGAGGCGGTCCAGGCGCTCGGTGCCGCCATCCGCTTCGGCTCGTCGCTGAGTGATCGCGTGCGCGAACTGGCCATTCTCGTCGTCGCGGTCCACGCCGGGTGCCGGTACGAGTGGGATGCGCATGCCGCGATCGGCCGGGCGATCGGCCTGACCGAGCATGAGCTGTCGGCGCTCGCCGCCGGCACCGTTCCGCGCGGACTCGCGGCCGACGAGCGTGAAGCCGTCGAGTTCGCCCGAGCCGCAGCGCGGGGTGACGCGGCGCCGTCGGCGTCACATCTCGACGCGCGGACGCAGGTGGAGCTGTGCACGCTCGTCGGCTACTACGCCCTGCTCGCCCAGTACCTGCGCGTGTTCGACGCCGACGAAGCAGCGGTGATACCGGCCGGGCGCGGTACCCCGGTGCCGTAGAACTCGACAAGCGGTGTGTTGGCAGGTTACGGTGAACCCGTGCTTCTGACCTGTCGCTGTTGTCGCTAAGCGCTCACGCGCGCCTCCGACGACCCCGACAGCCGGCATCCGCCTGATCTCTTCAGGCATGGATGCCATCAACCCAGGACACCTCTCATGCGCTACGCAGACCACATCGCCTACTTGGTCGGAAACACCCCGCTCGTCCGGCTAGGCCACGTCACCGACGGCATCGCCGCCACGGTGCTCGCGAAGGTCGAGTACTTCAACCCCGGCAGCTCGGCCAAGGATCGCATCGCCCGCAACATCATCGAGGCGGCCGAGCGCGACGGCCTCCTAGAGCCTGGTGGCACGATCGTCGAGCCGACCAGCGGCAACACCGGCGTCGGCCTCGCCCTGATCGCCCTGCAGCGCGGCTACCGGATGATCTTCGTCGTCCCCGACAAGTTCGCCGGCGAGAAGGTCGCCGTGCTCAAGGCCTACGGCGCCGAGGTCGTCATGACACCGACGAGCGTGCCGCCCGAGCATCCCGACTCGTACTACAGCGTCTCCGACCGGCTCGCCCGCGAGATCCCCGGCGCGTTCAAGCCCAACCAGTTCGCGAATCTCAACGGCCCCCGCGGCCACTACGAGACGACCGGCCCGGAGATCTGGCGCGACACCGACGGCCAGGTCACTCATTTCGTCGCGGGAATCGGCACCGGCGGCACGATCAGCGGCACCGGCAGATTCCTCAAGGAGGCCTCGGCCGGTGAGGTCACCGTCATCGGCGCCGACCCGGAGGGCTCCATCTACTCGGGCGGTCCCATCCACGGCTACCTCGTCGAGGGCGTCGGCGAGGACTTCATGCCCGACACCTTCGACCCGAAGGTCGTCGACGGCTACGAGCGAGTCGACGACGCCGAATCGTTCGCGATGACCCGGCGCCTCGCCCGCGAAGAGGGGCTGCTCGTCGGCGGCTCCAGCGGCATGGCGGTCGTGGCCGCGTTGCGCGTCGCCCGAGAGCTGCCGAAGGATGCCGTGGTCGTCGTGCTCCTGCCCGATCACGGCCGCGGCTATCTCAGCAAGCTGTACGACGACGAGTGGCTCGAGAAGAACGGGTTCGAGACGGCTCCGGCTGCCGGTGCGGTCGCCGCGCAGGCGTCATCGGGTTCGTCGGCATCATTCGGGCTCGGCTGAGCTCCGGCATCCATTCATCTCTTCTCGATTCGCACACCAAGGAGCACCATGACCACCGACGCCGCACGCGGTTTCGCCAGCCTCGCCGTCCACGCCGGGCAGGACTTCGACCCGACGACCGGAGCGGTCATCCCGCCCGTGCACTTCTCGACCACGTACGCGCAGGACGGGATCGGCGGACTGCGAAACGGCTACGAGTACGGCCGCAGCGGCAACCCGACCCGCACGGCGCTGCAGACCCAGCTCGCCGCGATCGAGGGCGGCGCGCATGCGCTCTCGTTCGCGTCGGGCCTGGCTGCCGAAGATGCGCTGCTGCGGGCGCTGCTCAAGCCCGGTGACGAGGTGCTGCTCGGCAACGACGTATATGGCGGCACCTATCGCCTGCTCGCCCGCGTGCTCGCGCCGTGGGGAGTCGGGCTGCGGGTCGTCGACATGAGCGACCTCGACGAGGTGCGAGCCGCAGTCGCCGAGCGCGCCCCGCGCATCGTGTGGGTCGAGACGCCGTCGAACCCGCTGCTGCGCATCACCGACATCGCCGGCCTCGCCGCGATCGGGCATGAGGTCGGCGCACTCGTCGTCGTCGACAACACCTTCGCGACGCCCGCGCTGCAGCGGCCGCTCGCGCTCGGCGCCGATGTCGTGGTGCACTCGACGACCAAGTACCTCGGCGGGCACTCCGACGTCGTCGGCGGTGCGCTCGTGCTGGGCGACGACGCGCTCGCCGAGCAGATCGGCTTCCTGCAGTTCGCGGTCGGCGCGGTGTCGGGGCCGCTGGATGCATGGCTGACCACGCGCGGCATCAAGACCCTCGCCGTGCGGATGCAGCGGCACAGTGAGAACGCCCTCGCCGTGGCTTCGCTGCTCGAGGGCTCGTCGCGCGTCGCACGCGTCTACTACCCGGGCCTTGAGTCACACCCCGGCCACGCGCTCGCCGCCCGGCAGATGTCGGGCTTCGGCGGGATCGTGTCGGTCGCGCTCGAGTCGGGCGAGGCCGCGCGCCGCTTCGCGGAGTCGACCCAGCTGTTCCAGCTGGCCGAGTCGCTCGGCGGGGTCGAGTCGCTGGTCAACTACCCCGACGCGATGACCCACGCATCGGTGCGCGGCACCGACGCCGCGGTGCCGGTCGAGGTCGTCCGGCTGTCGGTGGGCATCGAGTCCGTCGACGACCTCCTTGCCGACGTGGAGCAGGCCCTGACTCGTTGAGTGTCGCGTCGAGTGCGCGTGTGTTGCATCACGGCGTGTCGGCGTCGCGCTCTTCATCCGTCGCGATCTGTCGTCAGAAACGGGGATAGCGACAAATCCCGCCGGATGAGCCGGTGTCGCGGTGCGTGATCCGTCGCGATGTGTCGGCTGCCGTTCCGATGACGACATTATGGGACGGACGAGTGTGCACACGCGTGCACGTCGAACCGACGGGTGTCGTACCCGCCATCGCCGGGTAGCTTGTGATGCATGTATCCGGAAGGCCGTGTGCAGACCAATCTGCGCAAGGGCGTGCTCGAATGGTGCGCGCTCGCGGTCATTCAGGGTGGCGACATCTACGGCCGTGACCTCGCGCGCCGGCTGACCTCCCTCGGACTCCTCGCGAGCGAGGGTTCGCTGTACCCACTGCTGTCACGGCTGCGCGAGTCCGGCTGGGTGCAGACGCACTGGGCTGAGTCGGCGAGTGGACCGCCGCGCCGGTATTACCGGCTGACCGAGGCCGGTCGCGATGCCGTCGCCGGCTTCGAGCGGACGTGGCGTGAGATCGCGGCATCCGTCGACGAAGCGCTCGATACGCGGGGGAAGAACCACGCATGAGTGACACCACCGAGATCCTCCGTGACCGGCGCGTGCGGGCGTATCTCACCGAGGTGCACCGCGAGGTGTCGGGCGTGAATGCCTCAGCCGCGGATGGCATCATGCGCGAGATCGCCGATCATATCCGGGATGCCGCGAGCGAGCCCGGCTTCGATCTCGACACCGTCCTGTCTGAGCTCGGCGGTCCCGCCGTCATCGCGGCGGCGGTCGAGCCGGCACCGTCACCGAAGCCGTCCTTTGCCGACTCCGATGCCGGCGTGGTCGTCGCTCTGGTGCTGCTGACCGTCGGAACGTACACGCTCCAAGTGCTCGGCTGGATGCTTGCGATGCTGCTGCTGTGGACCTCGCGGCGCTGGAACGCGACCGACCGGATCGTCGGCACGCTGACGTGGCCGGCCGTCTTCCTCATCGCCGTGCCTCTGCAGGGGGCGCTGGGCATCAGTCACTTCTTCGCGCTGATCACCGCGATCGCGCCGATCCCTGTGGCCATCTGGTTGCTGATCCGCGCGTACCGCGGCTCTCGCCCTCTGCCCGAGCCGCCGCGTACCACTCTGGAGTCCGGTCGCACGGGCGGATGGCCGTGGCTCGACCGCTGGCCCGCCGACATCGCCGTGCTCCTCGCACCCGTGCTGGTGCGGTTCGAGCCGGACACTGCGAGTTGAGCGCCCGGCGCGCACCCTGGTTGTGCCGGCGCGGCGCGCGTCGGCCTGGCTCAGCGCCCGCGTCTGTTCCACCACCGACGCTGCGGCGGCTCGGGCGGGGGAGTGGCTGCCGCGGCACGGGCCTCCCGTCGCTCCCGCCAGGCCGCGACCTCGACGCGCGCGTCGCGCGTGGCCGTCACCACCGGCGGCCCACCCTGGAGCTGCCGCCGTGCCTCGATCACGCGACGGTTGAAGTCGGCGACGTACTCGCGCACGTCCTGCTCGCGGGTGAGCGCATCGGCACGATCGTCGAACTCGGCATCTTCGGTGCGGAGCATGAGCGCCGGCGGCCCGAGTCCTGAGAGCTTCTCGGTCTGGATCTTCCGCCGGATCCACCAGTCCGGGTCGTGATGGTCGCCGAGACCCTCGATCGGCTTGCCGTAGCCGGGCAGGTCGTCGAAGTCGCCGCGCCGCATCGCCTGCTGGATCGCCGTCTCGACATACATTGCGCGCTGGTCGGCGGTCGGGGCCTCCGAGTGCCGCAGCTCGGCCTCGTCGTCGTCCACCTCGTAGCCCGCGGCACGCACCGCCTTTTCCGCCCGGTAGCGTGCTGCCTCCAGCCGCGCGTCGCGCACGCGTGGTGTCTGCTGCAGCTCGTCGCCCGATTCCGCCGGCATGACTCCAGGCTACGTCGACACGCCAAGGGCCGGCAGTGCGGAATGGATGCCGGGTATGCATATACTCGGTAATCACATACCGGGTAACCACATACCCGGAATGCATCACAAGGAGACACGATGTCGGTGCGACAGAGCCTGCTGGCGATCCTCGATCAGGGGCAGTGCTACGGATATCAGCTGCGCGCGGAGTTCGATCGCCGGACCGGGTCGACCTGGCCACTGAACGTGGGACAGATCTACAACACGCTCGACCGGCTCGAGCGCGACGGTCTCGTCGAGAAGGGCGATGTCGACGACCAGGGCCATGTGTACTGGGAGATCACACCCGAGGGCAGTGCCGAGGTCCGCGCCTGGCTCAGCTCTCCGGTCGAGCGCGCGCAGGGCACCCGCGACGAGCTCGCGATCAAGCTCGCCGTCGCCGCGACCCTGCCTGGAGTCGATGTCGGCCAGGTCATCCACACGCAGCGCCGCGCCTCACTGACCCAGCTGCAAGAGCTCAACCGCGCCAAGTACGCCGGAGCCAATCCTGACGGGCCCGAAGAGCTCGCTTGGGCACTCGTGGTCGACTCGATGATCTTCCAGGCGGAGGCCGAGGTGCGGTGGCTCGACCACACCGAAGAGCGACTCAAGCGGCATCCACAGCACGCACTCGCTCTCGAACTGTCGACCGAGAAGCCCAAGCGCGGCCGCCCCGCGAAGGCGGACGTGGCCGTGCGCGACGACGCGAAGCAGGCGAGCCGATGACCGCCCCGGTGTTGCAGCTCGTCGGTGTCACGCAGCAGTACGGCGAAGGCGCCACGAGCGTCTCGGCGCTCAGCGGCGTCGACCTCACCGTCGCGCAGGGTGAGCTGGTCGCGATCATGGGCGCCTCGGGCTCGGGCAAGTCGACGCTGCTGTCGATCGCCGGCGGCCTGCAGAAGCCGACGACCGGCGAGGTCATCGTCGAGGGCTCGTACTTGTCCACGGCCTCGCCCCGCGAACTGGCGCAGCTGCGCCGCCGCTCCCTGGGGTTCGTCTTCCAGGACTTCAATCTCATCCCGACCCTCACGGCTCTCGAGAATGTCACGCTGCCGCTGGAGCTCGACGGCTTCCGAGCCCGGGTGGCGCGCCGTGCGGGTCGGGATGCGCTTACGTCCGTCGGCCTCGACGCGAAGTTCGAGTCGTACCCCGACGACCTGTCGGGCGGGCAGCAGCAGCGCGTCGCGATCGCCCGCGCGGTGGTAGGCGGCCGGCGCTTGATCCTCGCCGACGAGCCCACCGGCGCGCTGGACTCAGTCACCGGCGAAGCGGTCATGAGGATGATCCGCAGCCGGGTCGATCAGGGCGCCGCCGGCATCCTCGTCACGCACGAGGCGCGGCACGCCGCCTGGGCAGACCGCATCGTCTTCCTCCGCGACGGCCGCATCATCGACGAGTCGCAGCGCGACGGTGTCGATGCGCTGTTGGCGGGGCAGTCGTGACCGCGCGACGTAACTCCTTCGATCCCGACCGATTCGGGGCCGAGTCGGCTCGATCGGGCGTGCCGCTGCACGGATCGAAGGAGTTGCGCGACGGGGGCGTGCGATGACTGTCGTCGAACGGGCCGCGTCGTCGCCCGATACCGATCCGGCGGCGGATGCCGCCGGGCCGCGCCCCGGCACGGTCAAGGACCGGTCGCGCACCGCGGGCTGGCGCGTCGCCGGTCGGCTCGCCTACCGGCAGGTGCGGCGGACATGGGTCTCATCGCTGCTGATCATGATCCTCATCGCGCTCCCGATCGCCGGTATGTCCGCGGTCGCGGTTTATGTCGACAGCATGCTGGCAACGCCCGCCGAGAAGGCCGACGTCGAACTCGGACAGATGGAGGCGTGGGTCGAGCCGGCGGGCGTGCCCGACTCGGGTTTCTGGCAGGCGCCCGAATTCCCGTGGTGGACCGGCTACGGGACCTCCAACACGGGGGAGATCCCAGACGGGGAGATCCCTGTCGATCCACTCGCCGCGCTGCCCGCGGGCACCGAGACCGTTGCGGTGTCGACTGGACAGACGCGCATCGAGACGGCCACCGGAATCGCCGCGGTTCCGGCGTGGGCGGGGCCGGTCTGGAATCCCGGGTTCGCCGGCCGGTTCGATGTCGTCGAAGGCCGCGCCCCGGCGACTGCGAACGAGGTCTGGGTGACCACCGCGACCCTGGCGCGTACTGGCAGCACCATCGGCGGCGTGCTCGCCCTCGCCGATTCGGAAGACGAACTCACGATTGTGGGTACCTTCGACGCCGCGGAACTGCCCGACGCCGACAGCGCGGTCGCCTTCTTCGACCTCGAGCGGCTCGGTGCCACCCGCTGGTACCTTCCCGACCTCGCGCTGAGCTGGACCGACGTCCAAGCGCTCAACGAGCAGGGCATCGTCGCGTATTCGCGTGAGGTGGTGCTCGACCCGCCCCCGTTCGACCTGCCCGACGGCAGCACGATGGTCGACGGAGCGACGCAGCAGCTCTACAGCATGCTGGCGCTCGTCGGAGGGCTCGCGGCGGGCGGGGTGGCTGCCGGCTACATGGTCGTCATGCTGGCCGGCGCCGCCTTCGCCGTCAGCGCTCGCCGCCAGCAGCGGTCGCTGGCAATCGCGGCGAGCGTGGGGGCGGATGCCAGAGACCTGCGCCGCACGGTGCGCCTGCAGGGAACCGTCCTGGGGCTTATCGCCGGCCTGCTGGGCGTCGCCGTCGGCATCGGGCTGGCCGCCCTCGTCATGCGCCTCGTCGACAACGGATCGGCCTCGATGTTCTGGGGCTTCCACGTGCCGTGGCCGCTGCTGGTCGGCATTCTCGTGTTCGCCGTTCTCGTGGGGACCGTTTCGGCGCTGAT
This sequence comes from Microbacterium invictum, assembly GCF_014197265.1. Classification (NCBI taxonomy): domain Bacteria; kingdom Bacillati; phylum Actinomycetota; class Actinomycetes; order Micrococcales; family Microbacteriaceae; genus Microbacterium; species Microbacterium invictum. Next base: position 3,504,678 of record NZ_JACIFH010000001.1, read on the forward strand.
GCCGGCGCGCGGGGTGGCCAAGTCCGACACGATCAGCGCGCTGCGTGGCGCGCGCCGGCCGCAGAAGGTCACGGCATCGCGTCCGCTGTGGGGATCGCTTCTCATTCTCGTGGGCGTGGCGATCACGATCGTGTGCGGTATCGCCGCCGCGGCGGTCACGGTCAACGACGACATCGCGTGGGACTCGCCGCTGCGATGGATGCCGACCATCGGCATCATCGGCGGGCCCATCCTCGCGCAGCTCGGCATCGTCCTGTCGGGGCGGTGGTTGCTCTGGCTCGCATCGCGGGCGCTGTCCAAACTCGGTGTCGCCGCGCGGATCGCGTCGCGGGATGCCGTGGCCAACGGTGCCCGCACCGTACCGGCGTTCGCGGCGATCGGAGCCACGGTGTTCGTGGGCGTGTTCGCCGTCGGGCTGGGCACCATGGCGACTGGTCAGGCGGCCCGTGCCTGGCACTACAACGCCCCGGTGGGCACTGCCATCGCCACGCTGTATGGGCCCGGTCCGGAACGATTCACCGCCGAGCAGGCCGGTCAGGCTGCTGCTGCGGCTACGAATGTCCTCGACGAAGTCGGAGCGACCGCGACCGTGACCGTGGATCGACAGTCGCCGTACTGGGCCGAGACCGAGACAGATATCCCTGAGGACCTGGTGCGCGCCACCGTCCTCACCCCCGAGCGCAGCCTGCTCGATCCAGACAGCCTCGACTACTGGGATTACTCCGAGCTCAGCGATCCGACGAACAACATCGCGGTGATCGATGCCGACGGCATCGAGGTGGCGACCGGCGTCCGACTCGACGCCACGCAGCGCGCCGCATACGAGAACGGCGCGGCCCTCGTCACTGACGCCGCGATGGCCACCGATGACACGATCGAGGTCGGTGCATGGACCGAGCGGGAGTGGATCTTCGGCGGAGCTCCGGGGAACGTCTTCCAGCCCCAGGCCGGCGACCACCCGGTCGCCGCGCCACAGTGGGACCGAACCCTCGACGCGATCGTCGTCGACGCGCCGGACCAGGCCGTACTCATCGCGATTGCGCCGGCGACGGCCGTCTCACTCGATCTGGACGTCCTGCCGAGGGTCGTGTTCGGCACGATACCCGGGACGGCGACCCTTGACACCATCGATCGTCTTCAGGAGCTGAGTGAAGGGGCCTCGACGCCGGAGTATTCGATGTCTGCGTGGATTGAGACGGGACCACCGGGTGCCGAGGCGTGGCTGGTGCCGTTGCTGGCAGCGATCGCCGTCCTCGTGCTCGGTGCGAGCGCCGTCGCCCTCGGGCTCGCCCGCTTCGAACGCCGTCCCGACGACGCGACACTCTCCGCGGTGGGAGGCACGACGCGGCTGCGCCGGGCCATCGGATTCTGGCAGGGGCTCGTGATCGCCGGATTCGGAACCTTCGCGGGCGCGACAGCGGGAATCCTCCCGCCGATCGGCTTCTGGCTGCAATCGCAGACCGCCCCGCAGGGCCCGATGGAACTGGCCGACATCCCCTGGTGGCTGCTGCTCGCTCTCGCCATCGGCCTGCCGCTCGTGATCGCGCTCGTGAACTGGATCGTGCCGCCCCGGCATCCCGATCTCACCCGGCGCACCGCGATCGCCTGAGGTACCGTGACGCAATGAGCACCCGCGACGTCCCGGCCCAGATCGGCGATCTGCCGCCGATCGGCCGACCCGCCAACAGTGCGCTACTGGTAGCCAAGGCCACCACGCTCGCCAAGGTCGCGGCGGTCGGGCGCCGCCGGCTGCTCGCGATGCACGGGGTGGGGCCGAAGGCCGTCGGCATCCTCGAGGCGGCGGCTGCGGAGCGCGGTATCTCCTTCGCACCGTGATCGGCGCTGGGTACGCTCGGAGCATGGCTGCAGACCTGCTGATCACACCCACCGAACTCGACGCGCTGCTTCGCTCAGCCGCGCCGCCGCGGGTCCTCGATGTGCGGTGGCGCCTCGACGCCCCCGACGGGAGTGAGCAGTACCGCGAGGGTCACATTCCCTCGGCGGTATACGTGAGCCTCGACCATGACCTGGCCGCGCACGGCGATCCGCGCGACGGGCGGCATCCCCTGCCCGATCCAGGTGACCTGCAGGCAGCGGCACGGCGATGGGGTGTGAACGATGGCGACTCGGTGGTCGTGTACGACGACTGGCAGTCCTTCGCCGCCGCGCGGACGTGGTGGGCGCTGATGGATGCCGGTGTCGCCGACGTCCGCGTGCTGGACGGCGGACTCGGCGCGTGGCGTGCCGCCGGGCTGCCGCTCGAGACCGGCGACGAAGAGGTCGCACTGGGCACGGTCACGCTCGAGTCCGGACATCTGCCGCGACTCGACATCGACGCGGCCGCGGCGCTGCCGGCGCGTGGCCTGCTGCTGGACGTGCGGGCAGGCGAGCGGTACCGCGGCGAGAGCGAGCCGATGGACCCTCGCGCCGGTCACATCCCGGGAGCGGTGAATGCGCCGGCGGTCGACAACATGGACGACTCGGGCCGCTTCCTCGACCCGGAGACGCTGCGCGCGCGGTTTGCCCAGATCGGCGCGACACCGGGCACGGCAGTCGGCGTGTACTGCGGGTCCGGGGTCAGCGCGGCACACGCCGCGATCGCACTGCGGCTGGCCGGCGTCGACGCGGCGCTGTACGCGGGGTCGTGGAGCCAGTGGTCGAACCATCCGGACCGCCCCGTTGCCACCGGTGGCGAGGCATAAGCACTCAGCGCAGCTCGAACTGCTTCGCGTGCGCGGCCCAGCCGGCCTCGCTGGGCAGCGCGCGCAGGGCCCTGTTGCCGATGGCGAGCACGACCGCGACCGCGCACAGCCCCGCCGCGAACAAAATCGTGTTCGGACGGCCGAAGTACGCCAGACCGACCCCCGCGATGAGCGGGGCGAGGGGCATCGCCCCCATGCCGAGCACTCCGGCAGCGCTGTTCGCGCGCCCGAGCAGCTGGGTCGGGGTCGCGACCATGAAGTAGCCCATCAGCGAGGCGTTCAGCGCCGGCACGAGGAAGACCGCGGCCCCGAGCGTCGCCACGATTCCCCACGGGTTCTCGATCATCGAGACGACGGCGGCACCCGCCGTCGCGACCGTCAGGCCGACGATCGTCAGGATGCCGGCGCCGAACCGGGGGACGAGCGCCGGGGCGATCAGCGCGCCGACCAGCATGACCACGCCCAGCCCCGACGAGACCCACCCGATCGTGAGCGCTGAGTGGCCCGACTGCTGCAGTGAATAGATCACCGTCGTGGTCACCGCGCTGAAGCCGAGGTTGACGATCGTGACGATCACGAGGATCCCGCCCAGATCCGGGCGCGAGAAGAGCCACCGGAATCCTTCACGGATCTCCGCCCAGGCGTTCGGCGTGGACGGGGTGGATGCCGCGGCATCCACTTCTCCGGCAACGGGACCGTCGACGATCCCGGCCCGACGGGCAGAGCGACGCAGTGCGACCGTCGTGATCGCGGAGACGGCGTAGCAGGCGGTCATGACGGCGCCCACGAGCCAGGCACCGACGGCGAGCAGGGCGCCGCCGATCGGGCCGCCGGCGAGCTGGAGCACGGCATCGCGACCCTGGTTCGCCGCCTGCGCGCGCCCCATCGTCTCGGCGGGGACCAGTTCTTTCAGTGCGCTCTCGCTGGCCGGCTCGTAGAGTCCCGCGCGGATCATGAGCAGCACCTCGGCGAGCAGGATCGTCGTGAACGCCAGGGCGTCGCCGAGGATGAGCAGCGTGAAGCCTCCGGCCAGCACCGCACCGGTGAGGGCGCCGATCAGCATGAGGCCGATGCGTCCGTGCCGGTCGGCGAGGACACCGCCGTACAGCGTGACGATCAGGCGGACGACCTGGCCGACAGCGGCGATGACACCCGCCTGTACCGGATCCTCTGTCACGAAGAGGGCGATCAGCGGGATCGCGAAGTTCGCGAGGCTGCCGCTGAGCCCCTTGCTGGTGTCGCTGATCAGCCACAGCACGTAGCGGGTATTGCGCCACAGGCTCGTGCGCGGCGCGGAGGTCACGGTCGTCATGCTGATCAGGATAGATGCGCAAGAACAATTGCGCAACTACTATTGCGCAATTTCTGTTGTGGATATGATCGGCGTATGTCCGAGACCGAGAACGACAGCGCGGGAGCAGCGGAGAAGCACGACGAGACGTGGATGACGACGGCCATGATGAAGGCGTATTCGCACCCGCTGCGTCGCCAGATCGTGCGGCTCATCGCGCGGCGCGAGTACCTCCGTGCGGCCGACATCGCCGAAGCGCTCGACGTGCCGGCCAACAGCGCGAGCTTCCATCTGCGCGTGCTCGCCGAAGCCGGACTCATCGTCGAGGCGCCCGAGAAGGCGCGCGACCGGCGCGATCGCGTCTGGACGGCGCAGAAGCGCGCGCAGAGCCTCGGCGGCCCCGAGAACCCGGTGACCGACGAAGCCCTCGGAAACGTGGTGATGCGCGGCTTCGCCGAGGACCACTACGACCTCGTGCGCCGGGTGGTGGCGTGGGCGCCGGAATATGTCTCCGGGCGCGACGTCGTGCCGAAGGGCAGCTTCGCGCAGCGCAGCATCCGTCTGACCACGGCCGAGTTCGAGCAGGCCATGGAGAAGATCCAGCAGGTGCTGAATGACGCGTCCGATGCGCACGAAGCCGGCGACGCAGCGGGCAAGCACTGGCAGATCGACATCGTCGCAGCCGACGATACGATCTGACGCGGCGGCGCGCACCTGGCTACGCTCAGGGGATGGCCGCCGTGCGTCCCGCGTCTGCTCGCCCCGACCTGACGCGGAGCGCGCGGTGAGCGCCCGCTGGGCGGTGCTCGGCGCCGGCGTCATCAGCGGCGACTTCGCCACGGCGCTGCCTGCCGCACGGCGGGGCGGATCGAGATCCCGAATGTGTGGGGCAGCCGGACCGAGAGCACGGATGCCGCGATCCTCACCCGCAGCGACGGCGACGTCGAGACGATCTCCGTGCCGACGGTCAGCCCGGTGGCGGCGGAGGCGGATGCCGTGATCCGCGCGCTGCGCGACGAGCGCGCCGAGGTGCCCGAGATGCCGTGGGCCGAGACCCGCGCCGTCGCGCGCCTGCTGGAGGGCTGGCTCACCGGCATCCACTGATCGGCGTCTCGGGCATACTCGTTCGTGTGGCTGTAGGCGGGCGAGGACCAGACGGACGGCGTGATGCCCCCGGCATTGTGCTGACGGCGGGGGAGACCATGGCCATGGTCGCGCCGGTCGAGGCCGTCGGCGTCGAGGATGCCGACCTGTTCCGCGTCGACGCGGGCGGCGCCGAATCGAACGTCGCCGGACACATCGCGGCCCTCGGCCATCACGCGCGCTGGCTGAGCCGGCTCGGCGACGACGCGCTCGGCCGCCGGCTCGTGGCGCAGCTGGCCGCGCGCGGTATCGACATGTCGGCGGTCCTCGTCGACCCGGCCCACCGCACCGGGCTCTACGTCAAGGACCCCGGCCGCGGCGTCCACTACTACCGCGACGACTCGGCGGCCTCGTTCCTCGACGTCGCCGATGCGGATGCCGCCGACCTCGACGGCGTCGCCATCGTCCACGTCTCGGGCATCACCGCAGCGCTCGGCGGCACGGCGCCGGCGTTTCTCGACCGGCTCATGGCGCGGGCGCGCGCGGCCGGCGTGCTCGCCAGCTTCGACGTCAACCATCGCGCCGCACTATGGTCTGCGGCATCCGCAGCACCTGTGCTGGCATCGCTGGTCGAGCGCGCCGACCTCGTGTTCGTCGGCCGAGACGAGGCCGAGACGCTGTGGGGGACCGTCACGCCGGACGACATCCGCACCCGGTTCGCCGGCGTGCCCGAGCTCGTCGTCAAGGACGGCGACATCGGAGCGACGGTCTTCGAGCCCGAGGGTGAGACGTTCGTGGCGCCGCCGGCGGTCGACGTCGTCGAAGCCGTCGGAGCCGGCGATGCGTTCGCAGGCGGCTACCTCGCGGGGCGCCTGAGCGGGGCATCGCCGGAAGACCGCCTCACCGCCGGGCACGCCCGCGCGGCACTCACCCTGCGCACGACCGCCGACTTCCCCGCCGACGACGCCGAACCGTGAATCCGTGCCATGACGTGGCACCGGTGCTGACCCGCTGAGGAGAGAGACCCCATGACCGACACCTACTTCGATGACCTGTTCGCGGGGGCCCCGCTCATGGCGATCCTGCGCAGCGCCGGAGTCGAGCGCGCCGTGCGCGTGGCGACCAAGGCGTGGGAACTCGGCCTGGACTCGGTCGAGGTCACCATCCAGTCGCCGTCCGACATCGACGCGCTGCGCGAAGTGGCGGCGCTCGGCCGCGAGCGCGGCGCCGTCGTCGGCGCGGGCACGATCATCGATCCTGCGCAGGTGGCGGTCGCCGCCGAAGCCGGGGCCGGATATCTGGTGTCTCCCGGACTCGACCCCGCCGTCGTGCATGCGGCGCGCGATGCCGGCATCCCGATCCTTCCCGGTGTCGCGACGCCTTCGGAGGTGCAGCAGGCGGTCTCGCTCGGACTTACCTGGCTGAAGGCGTTCCCGGCGCAGTGGCTCGGACCCGGCTGGTTCGGGCACATCCGCGGACCGTTCCCGCAGGTGCGGTTCATCGCCACCGGGGGAATGGATGCCGGCAACGCGGCTCAGTTCCTCGATGCGGGGGTGCGGGTGGTGGCCGTCGGCTCGGCGCTCGAAGACGAGGCGCAGCTGGTGCAGCTCGCCGCACTGCTGACCGCGCGCCGCGGCTGAGGCTCCGGCACGGCAGACTGTAGGCATGCGTGCCACCTACATGTACGGTCCCGCCGACGTCCGCGTGATCGACGCCTCCGATCCGCAGATCGAGCAGCCGACCGACGCGATCCTTCGCACGGTCGTCGCATGCGTGTGCGGCAGCGATCTGCATCCGTACCACTCGATGAAGCCGAACGAGCGGGGCGTGTCGATGGGGCACGAGATGATCGGCGTCGTCGAAGAGGTGGGCGCCGAGGTGGCGACCGTGACGCGCGGCGACGTCGTGATCGTCCCCTTCGTCTGGTCGTGCGGGCAGTGTGACTTCTGCCGCGAGGGCCTGCAGACTTCGTGCCGCTTCGGACGCCAGCGCACCGGCGGCGCGCAGGCGCAGTACCGCCGCGCACCGCTGGCCGACGGCACGCTCTACCGCCTCGACGTCGATGAGAACGATGAGCGGATGCCGGGGCTTCTCACCCTCAGCGACGTCTACGGCACCGGGTATCACGCGGCCCTCACCGGGGGAGCCGGCCCCGGCAAGACCGTCACCGTGATCGGCGACGGCGCCGTGGGCCTGCTCGCCGTGCTGTCGGCGCGCGACCTCGGCGCCGAGCGCATCATCCTCATGGGCCGGCACGAGGCGCGCACCGACCTCGGCCGCCGCTATGGCGCGACCGACGTCGTCGCCGAGCGGGGCGATGAGGGCGTCGCGGCGGTCCGCGAACTCACCGGCGGCGACGGATCGCACGTCGTGATCGACGCCGTCGGCCACCTGCCCGCCTACGAGCAGGCTCTGGGCGTCGTCCGCGACGGCGGCACGGTGACGCGCGTCGGCGTGCCGCAGTACCAGGACGGTCCGATCGGCCGTGAGCAGTTCACCCGAAACATCACCATCACCGGTGGTGTCGCACCCGTCCGCGCCTACATCGACCTGCTGCTGCCCGGCGTCCTCGACGGCACCGTCGACCCCGGCGCGGTGTTCGACCGCGAGCTGCCGCTCGAGGACATCGCCGACGGCTACCGGCTCATGGACGACCGCGAGGCACTCAAGGTGCTCATCCGCCCCTGAGCGCGCGACCCCGAATCGGCCAGGTCAACTGTAGCGACCCTGAATGGGGTCACGTCTTGCCGGCTCGCGCGGGTTGAGGCGGCAACACGCGACCCCGATTCGGCCAGGTCACCTGTAGCGACCCTGAATGGGGTCACGTCTTGCCGGCTCGCGCGGGTTGAGGCGGCAACACGCGACCCCGAATCGGGTGGGTCAGCTGGTGTCCGCGAACCCTGGTCACGCCTCGGGCAGCCAGATCCGCATCGTCGACGGACCCCGGTTGGCCCAGTCGTGGTACGAGATGAGCGGCACCTCGAATGCCTCCTCGGGAACGCCGCCGCCGATGGATGCCGCGTCGCCGCCGTACGGCCAGCCTCCGGCATCCACTTTCATGCGTCGCAACGGCACCCGCACCCGCCCGTCACGCTCGACCGGATCGCCTGCCACGACGACGTCGTCGACGTCGTCGCCGGCGGGCCCGAGGTCGAGCGATTCCAGTGCGAGCACCTCCGGACCCCGTTCGATCGCCACGCACCCGCGCACGGCGTCGATGCGCGGATCGGGGCGGGTCACTCGCGGCGCCATCGGCAGCTCGAGCGTCACGACGTCGCCGGCGACGAAGTCACGTCGTACGTCGGCACGGCCCGGAGTCACCGCGACCGGCAGCTCATCGCCCACCCGCAGCTGCGCGCCCTCGGCCCACGACGGCACGCGCAGACCGAGTGTCCACTCGCCGGCCGAGCGCACCACCACGCGCACCGTCCCGGCATCCGGATACGACGTCTCCACGTCGAAGGCCACCTCGCGACCGTCGGCCAGCACGGTCCGCACCGACGCCGGCGCATACTGATGCAGCTGGACGCCGTCGTCATCGGCCGTCGCGACGTAGGCCGCCAGGCTCGCCAGGGTGCGCGCGACATTCGGCGGGCAGCACGAGACGTCGAACCACGGCGCGCGCAGCGATGACGCGGCGTTGGCCGACGTGGCCTCGGGGTGCGCGGGCTGCCGGGCGACGCGCTGATGCAGCGTGTTCGCGTAGTAGAACGCGCGCCCGTCGCGGCTGGGTGAGGTCGCCACGACGTTGTACAGCGTCCGCTCGATGAGGTCGGCGTACTTCTCGACGCCGCCGCCTCCGATGTCCCCTGCCAGCAGCAGCCGCCACGAGAACATGACCGATCCGATGCCCGCGCACGTCTCGGAGTACGCACGGTCGGGTGGCAGTTCGAAGTCGTCGCCGAAGGCCTCGTCCTCGTGGTGCGACCCCTGGCCCCCGGTGACGTAGGTGCGTGTGGCGACCGTCTGCGCCCATTGGCGGCGGAGCGCGTCCAGGAGATCGGCGTCACCGGCATCCATCGCCACGTCGACCGCACCCGCGGACAGATAGTTCGCCCGCACGGCGTGACCCCGGAGCACCTCCGCCTCGCGGATCGCGACGTCGTCCTGGAAGTACTCGCGGCCGTAGGCGATCTCGCGGAGCGTGCCCCGCCCGTGGCGCTCGACGAAGGTGCGGGCCATCGCGGCGTAGCGCGGGGAACCGGTGACCCGGGCGAGTTCGGCCAGCCCCATCTCGACCTCGGCGTGTCCGCAGATCGACTCGATGCCGCCATCTTCGAACACGTCGCACACCAGATCCGCGACCCGGGTGGAGACCGCCAGCAGCCCGTCATCGGCGCCGGGCCGCGTGCGCTCGCGGGCGACCGCGGCCTGGAACAGGTGCCCGAAGCAGTACAGCTCGTGGCCCCACTCGAGATCCGACCAGCGCGCCCGCTGCCCGGGGCGGCCGAACGCGGTGTGCAGGTATCCGTCCGGCTGCTGTGCGGCAGCGACCCGCATCACGATCGCGCGGAACCGCTGCTCGAGGTCGGGGGAGTCGTGCCGGCCGAGCTCCCATGCCAGCGCCTCGAGGTACTTGTAGATCTCGGAGTCGGCGAACTCGCGCCCGCGGCGGCCTTCGGGTAGACGCCCGGCGGCGGCCAGGTCGAAGTTGCCCAGCCACCCCTCCGACTCGAGCTTGCCCTCGATGTGGGCGAGCGTGGCCTGGGCGTTGCGCTGCTGCCGGTCACCCCAGAAGCCGCCGCTTATGGTCACCTCGTCGAGGCCGAGTGGGCGCAGTGCGCCGCGAGCAGGCGCGACCGGAACGGAATGGTGGGACATGTTCACCCCTTGAAGGCGCCCGACATGAAGCCGCGCACGTAGTGACGTTGGAGGACGAGGAACAGCACGATGCAGGGGAGGGCGAGCACGACGACACCGGCCTCGGTGGCGCCGTAGTCGATGACGCCCTGCACCTGCACCCGGAGGTTGGCGACCGCGAGCGGCAGCGTCATCCGGTTGGTGTCGGTGATGAGGATCAGCGGCGCGAAGAAATCGTTCCAGGCGGCCAGGAACGCGAACAGCCCCACGGTGACCAGCCCCGGCTTGACCGCCGGCAGCAGCACGCGCCACAGCGCCGACCAGGTGGAGCAGCCGTCGACCATGGCGGCCTCGTCGAGCTCGCGGGGGATCGACTCGAACGAGATCCGCATCATGAACATCGAGAACGGCAGCTGGAACATCGTCAGCACGATCGCCACGCCCACCAGCGAGTTGCTGAGTCCCACTGCGCCCAGGATCACGTACAGCGGGATCAGCAGCGTGGCGTAGGGCACCATGAGGATCGCCAGTGTCGTCAGGAACAGAACGTTCTTGCCGGGAAACCGGAATCGCGCGAACGCGTAGCCGCCCAGCGTCGAGACGGCGAGGGTCAGCAGCACGGTCAGCAGCGAGACGAACAGCGAGTTGCCGAGGTACACCCAGACTCCGGCCTGGTAGTTCGCCAGTGCCACATAGTTGCCGAAGCCCCAGCCCTCCGGCTGGCTGGTGCCGGCGCGACCCTGCACCGACGCCACCGCGGTCCAGATCAGCGGGTAGAGGAAGATGATCGCCAGCGCCGTCGTGAACAGCCAGTAAGGGAGGCCGAGCACCAGGCGCATGGCCGGCGAGCGGCCGACGCGGGGGCGGGGCTCGTCGACGCGGATCAGCTCGGTGGCGGACTGAGTCTGCAGAGCCATGTCAGCTCTCCTCACCGCGGCGCAGGACGCGCAGCTGGACGACGTTGATCACGATCAGGGCGAGCAGCACGATGACCGAGAGGGCACCGGCGACGCCGAGGTCGTTCTGCCCCTGGAACGCGACGTTGTAGATGAGCTGCACGATCGTCATGGTGCTGTTGTCGGGCCCGCCCTTGGTGAGGATGTAGAACTGCTCGAATGCCAGCAGCGACCCGGTCACGCACAGCACCGTCGTCAGCGCGAAAGTCGGCCGCAGCAACGGGAGCGTGATGTCGCGGAATGTCTGCCAGCGCGAGGCGCCGTCGATACGTGCCGCCTCGTAGACGTCGTCGGGAATGCCCTGCAGTCCGACGAGCATGAGCAGCATGTAGAACCCCGCGAATCGCCACACGATGAGGAACACGGTCGACCACAGCGCGCCGTCGGGGGTGCCGAGGAAGGTGAAGCCCCACGCCTGCATGAGGTCGGCAAACGGTCCGGCGTAGGGGGAGTAGAGCACGTAGAAGAGCAGGGATGCCGAGGCGAGGCCGAGTGCGCTGGGCACCAGAAACGCGGTTCGCAGCACCGACTTCCACCGGGTGGACTCCTGCACCAGCAGAGCAAGGCCGAGACCCAGGCCGAGCAGCAGCACCGTGGTGATCACGGTGTACTTCAGGGTGAACCAGATCGAGTCCCAGAACAGGCGGTGCGAAGCCGCATCGGCGAAGTTCTCCGGAAAGTTCCATCCTTGATTGCCGCCCAGCAGCGGCCAGTCCGATCCTGACATCTGCAGGACGAGGCCCAGCGGCACGACGAACACGAACAGAACGAACAGAGCCGTCGGAGCGGCGTACGACCAGCCCCGAAGGGCCTCGCGGCGCCGCGACCGGCGGTTGCGGTCCGGGGCCGCCGAGGTCGTGACGGACATGGATCACCTTCCAGAGGGGACGGGGGCGGGGAGGGACGGATGCCGCAGTGCGGCGAGGCACGGCGACGCGGCATCCGCCCTTGGGATCACTGCTGCAGAATCGCGGTGATCTCGTCGTTGTCGGCGTCCACCGTATCGGTGCCCTGGAGCACGGCGTTGCGCACCAGGGTCAGCCACGGGCTGCCCGGGGCGTTGAACGCCTGCTGGAAGTTCATCGCCACCGGCGTGTCACCCTGCCCGGCGACCTCGTTGATGGTGACCAGACGTGGATCCTTGGCGGCGTACTCGTTGTTCGCGAAGTCCGAGCGCGACACCACGTCGTCGTTCTTGGCGAGCACCTCGACCTGGGCGTCCTCCGACATCATCCAGTTCAGGAAGCTCCAGGCCTGGGCAGCTTTGTCGGAGTCCTTCGAGATGCCGATGCCGTCGCCGCCGACGAACGTCGACGCACCGCCGTCGGGTCCCGGGATGCCGGCGACGCCCACGTCGAACGGTGTCGACGACAGCAGCGTGGCGGGGTAGAACATGAGGCCGACATTGCCCTCGGTGAACGCGGCCGTCCAGGTCGGGCCGGCTTCGTCCTGCGAACTGGGCAGCACCGCGCCCGACTCCCACAGATCGTTCCACGTGTCGTACACGGCCTTGGCCGTGTCGCTCGCGAGCAGCGACTCGGTGCCGTCGTCGCTGAGCACCTCGTCGCCGTCGGCCCAGACGCTCGGGAACCAGGTGAACACGAGACAGCCGCCGCAGTTGAGCCCCGTCGCGGTGCCGTAGACGCCGTCCTTGCCGAGCGCCTGGATCTTCTTGGCCGCCTCGGCGAACTCGGTGAGGTTGGCAGGAGCCGACTCGGGGTCGAGCCCTGCCTCGGCGAACAGCTCCTTGTTCCAGAACAGCATCGACAGGTCGAGTACGAACGGCAGGATGTGCTCCTTGCCGTCGCTGGTGCCGGCCGAGAGATGACCCTGGTTGATCTGATCCTTGAAGTCGAGCCCGTCGATCTGCGCGGAGATGTCCTGGAACAGGCCCTGCTCCACCCAGTTGGGCACGTAGACGATGTCAGCGGCGAACAGGTCGGGCAGGCCGCCTGACCCGGCGGCAGCGCCGACCTTGGCCACGTAGTCGTCGTTGGGGACGACGGTCAGCTCGACCTGGTTCTCGTGCGAGGCGTTGTACGCGTCCACCAGCAGGTTCGCCTGCTTCTCGAGCGGCGCGCGCGTCCACAGCGTCAGGGTGGTGCCGTCGTCCACACCCTCGGGGCCGATGTCCTCGGCGGCCGGGGGTGTGTCGTCGTTCGCGGCGCAGCCGGCGAGGCCGACGAGCGTCGTGGCGGCGACGATCGCCGTCAGCGCCCGCAGTCCGCGGCGTCGGTGGTTGATCATGCTGAACTCCTCTGGCTCTTCATCGAGCGGATGCCGGGCGGCTGAGACCCGTCGCCCTCCGCATGAGGGGGTTCCGAAAAGTCGAAACCCTTTTCGGAAAGGTATAGCGCGTCATAGAGTGCCGTCAAGACCCTTGGCCGATACCGTTTACGGAAGGAGGATGACGTGATGATGGATGCCGGTGGCCGCACCGCAACGCTCAACGACGTGGCACGTCGGGCCGGCGTGTCGATTGCGACGGCGTCCAAGGCGCTCAATGGGCGCGGTGACGTCGCGGCCGACACGCGCCAGCGGGTGCTCGACGCGGCATCCGCCCTCTCGTTCACCCCGAACCCGATGGCACGAGGACTGCTCGCCGGCCGCACCGGGACGGTCGGACTGCTCACGAGCGATCTCGAGGGCCGGTTCATGCTGCCGATCCTGATGGGTGCTGAAGACGCCTTCGGCGCGGGCAAGGTGAACGTGTTCCTGTGCGACGCGCGTGGCGATGCCATCCGCGAGCAGCACCAGTTACGGGCGCTGCTGAGCCGGCGGGTGGACGGGATCATCGTCGTCGGTCGGCAGACCGATCCCCGGCCCTCGCTCGGGCAGGAGCTGCCCGTGCCGGTCGTCTACGCCTACGCACCCTCCGACGACCCGCGTGACCTCTCGTTGACCCCCGACAATCGGGCCGGAGCGCGCATCGCGATCGAGCACCTCATCTCGTGCGGGCGCCGGCGGATCGCCCACGTCTCCGGCGACCCCGCGTTCGCTGCTGCGCAAGATCGGCTCGCGGGGGCCCGCGACGCGCTCGGCGCGGCGGGACTCGAACTGGCCGGGGAGCCGATGTTCTCGGAATGGTCCGAGCACTGGGGGCGTGATGCGACCGCGACGCTGCTCGAGCGGCATCCCGACATCGACGGCATCTTCTGCGGGTCCGACCAGATCGCCCGGGGTGTACTCGACACGGCGCGCGACTTCGGCCGCCGCGTGCCCGACGACATCGCCGTCGTCGGCTACGACAACTGGGAAGTCCTGGCCACCAACTCGCGACCCGAGCTCACGACCGTCGACGCGAACCTGCAGCAGCTCGGCCGGCAGGCCGCGCAGCGGGTCTTCGACGCGATCGACGGCGTCGACATCGGCGAGGGCACCCAGCACCTGCCGGTGCGCCTGGTCATCCGCGGCTCGACCATCGCCCGCCGCTGACCCGCCCCGCCCCGCCCCGTCCGGCCCCGCCCCGCCCCGCCGCGCCCCGCCACGCCACGCCCCGACGCCTGGCCGTCACGTAACTCCTTCGATCCGGCGTGCCGGCCGGCGGCGACCCGCACGATTCCGGGTCTGCCGCCCCGGAATCGTTCGATTTTGGAGGAGTTACGCGAGCAGAGGGTCGACAGCAGGGTCGACGAGGTGTCGACAGGCGCGCCGTTCCCGGCCAGAATGTGAGCGCGAACATTCCGTTACGTATTCGTTGCAATGGCGGCCTATCCGGGAGTTGTGAGCGCTAACAGTGAGCGCTAACATCCTGAACACGGCCATGGTGGCCGGCACCGAGAGCGCCTTGTCGCGCACCGGTCGAACAAGGAGGTTCACTCACATGAAGAAGCTCATCTCGATCGCCGCAGCGGGCGTCCTGCTGCTGGGGCTGGCCGGCTGCGCGACCGACAGCGCCGCACCCGGTGGCGACAGCGACGCCGGTCCCAAGGCACTGGACGAACTGGTCGTCGGCTTCGCCCAGGTCGGTGCCGAGTCGGGCTGGCGCACCGCGAACACCAAGGACATCCAGTCGGCCTTCGCCGACGCCGGCATCGAGCTCAAGTTCTCCGATGCGCAGCAGAAGCAGGAGAACCAGATCAAGGCGATCCGCTCGTACATCCAGCAGGGCGTGGACTACATCGCCTTCTCGCCGGTCGTCGAGACGGGATGGGACGCCGTCCTCAACGAGGCCAAGGCCGCCGGCATCCCGGTGGTGCTCACCGACCGCGCCGTCGACAGCCAGGACGAGTCGCTGTACGTGTCCTTCCTGGGTTCGGACTTCATCCTCGAGGGTGAGAAGGCCGGCCAGTGGCTCCTCGACGAATACGCCGACACGAGCGAGCCGGTCAACATCGTCCAGCTCGAGGGCACGACCGGTGCCGCTCCCGCGATCGACCGCGCCGAGGGCTTCGCCGAGAAGATCGCAGAGAACGACAACTTCCAGGTCATCGCGAGCCAGACCGGTGACTTCACCCGCGCCGGCGGCAAGCAGGTCATGGAGGCGTTCCTGAAGTCGAACCCCGACATCGACGTCGTGTACGCGCACAACGACGACATGGGCCTGGGTGCCATCGAGGCGATCGAGGCGGCCGGACTCACCCCGGGGGAGGACATCAAGATCATCACCGTCGACGCCGTCAAGGACGGCATGCAGGCCCTGGCCGACGGCAAGATCAACTTCATCGTGGAGTGCTCGCCACTGCTGGGTGACCAGCTGGTCGACATCATCAAGACCCTCAACGACGGCGGCACCGTCGAGAAGCGGATCGTGACAGAGGAGACGACCTTCACCCAGGAGCAGGCCATCGAGGCGCTGCCCGACCGCCAGTACTGAGATGGCCAGGGGGTGGATGCCACGGCATCCACCCCCTGCCCTCTACGCTCGATCCACCCGACATTTCGCGTTCGACGGAGAACCCCGATGACCGACATCACCCGTCCGCCCGCCCCGAGCGGCAGTCCCGATCCGGTGGTGGAGATGACCGACATCTCCATCTCCTTCCCCGGTGTCAAGGCGCTCGACGGGGTGTCTTTCCGCATGTTCCCGGGCGAGGTGCACTCGCTGATGGGGGAGAACGGCGCGGGCAAGTCGACGCTGATCAAAGCGCTCACCGGGGTGTACCAGATCGACTCCGGCGAGATCCGCCTCGCCGGCCGCCCGGTCTCCTTCGCCACGACCGCGCAGGCGCAGGAGGCCGGCATCAGCACGGTCTACCAGGAGGTCAACCTCCTCCCGAACCTCTCGGTCGCCGAGAACATCATGTTGGGCCGCGAACCGCGTCGCTTCGGCGCCATCGACTCGCGGCGCATGCGGGCACGGGCACAGGAGGTGCTCGACGGGCTCGGGCTCGAGATCGACCCGGCGTCGCTGCTCGCCTCGCACTCACTCGCGATCCAGCAGCTCGTCGCGATCGCCCGGGCGATCAACATCGACGCCCGCGTGCTCATCCTCGACGAACCGACCTCGAGCCTCGACGCCGACGAGGTGGCGGAGCTGTTCCGCATCATCCGGTCGCTCAAGGACGACGGGGTCGCGATCCTCTTCGTCTCGCACTTCCTCGACCAGGTGTACGAGATCGCCGACCGTCTCACCGTCTTCCGCAACGGGCGACTGGTGGGCGAGTACCTCACCGACGACCTGCTGCGCATCGACCTCGTGCAGAAGATGATCGGCAAGGAGATCACCACGCTCGACGAGCTCGAGCAGCGGGTGCACGAGGCCGACAGCGAAGGCGACCCGACCGTCTTCCTGCGTGCCCGAGACCTGGGGCGCCGCGGCGCGGTCGAACCGGTCGACATCACCGTTCACGAAGGCGAGGTCGTCGGGTTCGCCGGACTTCTGGGCTCGGGCCGCACCGAGGTCGCCCGCCTTCTCGGCGGCGTCGACCGCGCCGATAGCGGACACATCACCGTCGGCGGGACCGAGGTGCGGCTGCGCACCCCGCGGCGCGCGATCGCCGAGCGCATCATGTATTCGAGCGAGAACCGCCGCGCCGAGGGCGTCGTCGACGAACTCACCGTGCGCGACAACATCATCCTGGCGCTGCAGGCCGACCGCGGCTGGTTCCGGCCGATCCCGAAGAAGCGGCAGGACGAGCTCGCGCAGAGCTACATCGACGCGCTGAACATCCGTCCCGCGAACGCCGACGCGATCGTGCGAAACCTCTCCGGCGGCAATCAGCAGAAGGTCCTGCTGGCCCGGTGGCTCGCCGTCGCCCCGCGCTTGCTGATCCTCGACGAACCCACCCGCGGGATCGACGTCGGGGCCAAGGCAGAGATCCAGAAGCTCGTGTTCAGCCTCGCCGAGAACGGCATGGGCGTCGTGTACATCAGCGCCGAGCTCGAGGAGGTGCTGCGCCTCAGTCACCGCGTGATCGTCATGCGCGACCGGCAGCAGGTCGCCGACCTGCCCAATGACAACCTCACCGTCGACAGTCTGCTCGCCCTCATCGCCGAGGGATCGAGCGATGAGACGGCCCTCGCCCCGAACATCCCGAACTCCAGCAACCCCACCCCGAACAACCCGACCCAGGGAGAGACCCGATGAGCGCCGTCTTCGCGCGCGTGTTCAGCAGCCGGCTGTTCTGGCCGATCGTCATGCTGCTGGTGCTGTTCCTGATCAACGTGATCGCGTTCCCCGGGTTCTTCTCGATCCAGGTGCGCGACGGCAACCTCTACGGCAGCCTCATCGACATCGTCCGCAACGGAGCGCCGATGCTCATCGTCGCGATCGGCATGACCCTGGTGATCGCCACGCGCGGCATCGACCTGTCGGTCGGCGCGGTCTGCGCGATCGCGGGGGCGGTGGCCTGCAGCATCCTGCTCGGCTCGTCCGATCCGGCCAACCCCGGCGTGGTGATCGTCGCCATCCTCGCCGCGCTGCTGGTGGGTCTGTTCTGCGGACTGTGGAACGGCCTGCTGGTTGCGGCCTTCGGCATCCAACCCATCATCGCGACGCTGATCCTCATGACCGCCGGTCGCGGGGTCGCGATGCTCATCACCGAGGGGCAGATCCTCACCGTCAACAGCCCGCCGTTCAAGGTGCTCGGCTCCGGATTCTGGTTCGGGATGCCGGTGGCCGTATACATCGCGGCGATCATCTTCGTGCTGGCAGCTGTACTCACCCGGCGCACGGCGCTGGGGCTGCTCATCGAATCGGTGGGCATCAACCCGGAGGCCAGCCGGCAGGCGGGCGTCCGCTCGCGCGGTCTGCTGTTCGCCGTCTATACGTTCTGCGCGCTGTGCGCGGCGGTGGCCGGACTCATCCTCACCGCGAACACCATGGCCGCCGACGCCAACAACGCCGCGCTGTTCATCGAGCTCGACGCGATCCTCGCCGTCGTCATCGGCGGCACATCGCTCGCCGGCGGCCGCTATTCGCTGGCCGGCACCCTCGTCGGGGCGCTCGTGATCCAGACGCTCGTCACCACGGTGTACACGGTCGGCATCCCGCCGATCGCGACCATGGTGTTCAAGGCCGCGGTCGTGACCGCCGTGTGCCTCCTGCAGTCGCCCACGACCAACGAGGCGCTCGCCGGCTTCCGCCGACGACTGGCCCTTCGCACCGGAAAGGGGGTGGCGGCGGCATGACCACCGCGACCGTCTCACCCGCCCAGCGGGTCACCGCCGGCATCGGCCGCACCTTCACGAGCCCGAAGTACGGACCGGTGCTCGTCACCGGCATCCTGTTCATCGCGATCTTCGTCGGCGGTGGGATGCGGTACGGCAACTTCCTCACCGGGCAGGTCTTCCTGAACCTGTTCGTCGACAACGCCTACCTCATCGTCCTCGCGGTCGGCATGACCTTCGTGATCCTCACCGGCGGCATCGACCTGTCCGTCGGCGCGGTCGTTGCGCTGTCGGGCATGATGGCCGCCAGCTTGCTGCAGACCGGATGGCCGGCACCGGTGGTGATTGCGACCATCCTGCTGAGCACGAGCGTGCTGGGGCTCCTGGTCGGGCTGATGATCCACCACTTCAAGGTGCAGCCGTTCATCGCGACGCTGGCGGCGATGTTCCTGGCTCGCGGGCTCTGCTACGTCATCAGCCAGAGCTCGATCTCGGTGACCGACCCGACGTTCGTCGCGCTCGGCGTGACGCGCATGTCGCTCGGCGGCGGCATGTCGATCACCTGGAGTGTCATCATCGCTCTGGCTGTGGTCGCCGCTGCGGTCTGGGTGCTGCACCGCACCCGCACCGGCCGTACCGTCTACGCGATCGGAGGCGGTGAGCAGAGCGGCATCCTGATGGGCCTGCCCGTGGCGCGCACGAAGGTGCTCGTCTACGTCATCAGCGGCTTCTGCTCGGGGGTTGCCGGCATCCTGTTCACCTTCTACACGCTGTCGGGTTACCCGCTCACCGCCATCGGCACCGAACTCGACGCCATCGCCGCGGTCGTCATCGGCGGCACGCTGCTGACCGGCGGATACGGGTTCGTGCTCGGTTCGGTGCTCGGTGTGCTCGTGCTCGGGATCATCCAGACGATCATCACGTTCGAGGGCACGCTATCGAGCTGGTGGACCAAGATCTTCATCGGCGCCCTGCTGCTCGTGTTCATCCTGCTGCAGCGGTTGCTGACCGCACGACGTCGGTGATGCCGGCTGGCGAGCGTCGAGCCGGGATAATGAGTGCCATGTCGCATGCGCACCCCGGTCGAGCGACTCGAGCGGTGCCGTGAGCGACGGCGAGCGACCCGGCGGCGGGGTCGAAAGGAGCGGCGGGGCGGAGAAGAATCGCAGCGCCACGATCTTCGACGTCGCGCGCCTGGCCGGTGTGTCGCACCAGACCGTCTCGCGCGTGTTGAACAACCTCCCGAACGTCCGCCCGGCCACCCGCGAACGCGTTGAGAAGGCCATCCGCCAACTGCGGTACGTGCCCTCGCAGGCGGCGCGGGCACTCGTGACACGGCGGTCGCGCACCCTCGGGATGCTCGCCACCGGGCTGCCCGATTACGGACCGGCGAGCGTCCTGCTCGCCGTCACGGAGTCGGCCCGAACCGCCGGCTACGCCGTGATATCGACGAATCTCGTGGCGGCCGATGGTCCCGCCCTCCGGTCGGCCGCCGAGATGCTGGTGCGTCAGAACGTCGAGGCGATCGTGTTGGTGGCGGCCGAGCGTGCGGCCCTCGACGCGTTCGACGGCGACGAGCTGGGCGTGCCGATGATCGCGGTCGCCTCCGAAGCGCGCGGACGGGCGCCGCGGGTCACCGTCGACCAGTACGAAGGGGCCCGGGCGGCTGTCTCCCACCTGCTCGAGCTCGGGCACCGCGACATCCGGCACATCGCAGGACCGATCGATTCGATGGATGCCGCGGAGCGCGTCCGCGGCTGGCGCGACAGGTTGAGCGAGGTCGGACTCCAGGCGGCCGAGCCGGCGCGCGGCGACTGGTCGCCCGAATCCGGGTTCCGCATCGGCGCCCGGCTGCGGGCGGCCGAGGCGCCGAGCGCGCTGTTCGTGGCGAACGACCAGATGGCACTGGGAGTGCTGCACGCGCTGCACGCGGCCGGGCTGCGGGTGCCCGACGACGTGAGCGTGGTCGGCTTCGACGACATCCCCGAGGCCGCGCACTTCTCGCCCCCGCTCACGACGGTGCGGCAGGACTTCGCCGGTCTCGGCCGCGACGCCATGGCCGCCGTCCTCGTCATGCTCGACGACGCGCGCCCCGACTCCCTGCCGCCGGCTCGGCGGCCGCAGCTCGTCGTGCGGGCCAGTACCGCGCCGGTCGGCTGAGCCGGCTGGCTGGGCCGGCGGGCTCGGCTGGGCCGGCGGGCTCACGGTCGCCGGCTGACGGCGTCCGCGCGCGAGGCTTGAGTCGACTCTCCGGCCGGGTATCCGGCATCCATTCCCGGTCTCGGCGCCCACTGAGCAGTCGCCCCGCGTGCAGAGTGGACGCTCCGGCCGTCAAGTCTGTTGCGCAGCGCGTTGTCGAGGGAGCTTCTCGCACGGGTACTCGCATCCATCGCCGTGAGGCCACGTTTGTCACCGGAACGTGATCGGGTGCGAAGCTGATCTCCATGACACAACGGCCAGCGATGACGACGCACGCCAACGCGACCGGGCGCCGGGTCGGCATGCGCGATGTCGCCGCGCTCGCCGGGGTCTCGACGCAGACCGTCTCGCGCGTGATCAACGACCACCCCAACATTCGGCCGGCTACA
Organism: Microbacterium invictum; assembly: GCF_014197265.1. Lineage (NCBI taxonomy): Bacteria > Bacillati > Actinomycetota > Actinomycetes > Micrococcales > Microbacteriaceae > Microbacterium > Microbacterium invictum. The sequence continues at coordinate 3,525,649 of NZ_JACIFH010000001.1, forward strand.
CGGGCGCGTGTGCTCGAGGCGATGGCATCCATCGGCTATCGCATCAACAATGCGGCGCGTGCGCTCGGCACGGCCACCACCCGCACGCTTGGGGTCATCGCTTCGGATGCCGCGCTGTACGGGCCGTCCGCCGGCATCGTGGCGTTGGACGGGGCCGCCCGCGCGGCGGACCGCTGGATCGCCACCGCCTATGCCGACGCGGCTGACGCCGACTCCGTCACCACGGCCGTCGAGCGGCTGCTGACCCAGGGCATCGACGGGATCATCGTGCTCGCCCCACATGCCCGGACGCTCGAACTGGTGCGGGCCGCGGTGCCGCACGTTCCGGTCGCGGCGCTTCACTCCGCGCTGGGCGCCCAGCGTCAATCCGAGGGCGCCGCACTCGCCGTCGACCACCTGGTCTCGCTCGGGCATCGCCGCATCGCGCGGCTGTCGGGGCCGGCCGACTGGCTTGAGGCGTCGGCGCGGGACCGCGGCGTCGACGAGGCACTGGCGCGTCACGGGCTGGATGCCGGTGTGTGCTGGGAGGGGGACTGGCGCACGGTCACCGGTGCACAGCTCGCACCGGATGTCGCGGCAGCCGTGCGCGCATCCGGAGGCCCGACGGCGATCGTCGTCGCCAACGATCAGATGGCGCTGGGGCTGATCGCGGGGCTGGATGCCGCGGGCATCGACGTCCCTTCCGCGCTCAGTGTCACGGGGTTCGACGACAACCCCGACGCCGCGTATTACCGTCCCGCGCTGACGACGGTGCGCCTCGACCTGGTCGGCGAGGCGCACCGTGCCGTCGCCGAGGCGCTCGGGCTTCCGCAGGCTGCCGACCCGGCATCTCCTCGCCTCGTGACCCGAGCCTCGACCGCTGCACCCGCCTGACGGCGCGGGCCGCCTGGGGTTGTCTGGCTGTCCAGGTGGGCGTGATCTTCGATGGTCGACACGGGCTCTGCCTGGTTGTCTCGGTCGGCCTGGCCTGCGCCACGTTGCCCCGGTCAGCCCTGTGCCGGAGTTCGGTTGGCGCGCCGGCCGGAAATGAGCGCTCAGTTTCCCGCGCACGCGCCCACCGAACGAGACCTATCGCAGCTCAGTTGGCCCGTTGGCCGGGTATCTGGCGTCCATTCCCGGCGGGAGCGCCAACTCCCCGGGGCCGGCCCGAGATCCATCCACGTGGCATCCATCCCTTGTTACCGGTAACATGATGCGCGAAGCGCCTGCACGCGACCAATGGAGGAACCCGTGACCACCCCCGACTCCCAGACCGGCGGGCAACCGGCAGACCAGGCGACACCGGCAGACCAGGCGACCCGGGCTATCCGCGACGGCCGCACGACTCTGGGCATCGAGCTCGGGTCCACGCGCATCAAGGCCTGCCTCATCGATGTCGATGACCCGACCACGATCCTCGCGGTGGGCAGCCACGCGTGGGAGAACGAGTTCGTCGATCGGCTCTGGACCTACCCGATGGATGCCGTGTGGTCGGGCTTGCAGGCCGCTTTCGCCGACCTGGTGGCCGACGTCGAGCAGCGTCACGGCGTGCGCCCCGAGACGTTCGGCGCCATCGGCATCTCGGCCATGATGCACGGCTACCTCGCGTTCGACGAGGCGGGCGAACTGCTCGTGCCGTTCCGCACCTGGCGCAACACCAACACCGGACCCGCCGCCGCAGAGCTGACCGAGCTGTTCGGCGTGAACATTCCGCTGCGCTGGTCGATCGCGCACCTGCACCAGGCCGCGCTCGACGGCGAGGCGCACGTGCCGCACATCGCGTCGATCACGACCCTCGCCGGCTACGTGCACACCGCGCTCACCGGCCGCAAGGTGCTCGGCATCGGCGACGCGTCGGGCATGTTCCCGATCGACTCGGCGACCCGCGACTACGACGCCGAACTGCTGGCTCGCTATGACGAGCAGGCCGTGCTGCCGGCGCCGCTGCGCGAACTGCTGCCCGAAGTGCTCGTCGCGGGGGTGGATGCCGGAACCCTCACCGCCGCCGGCGCAGCCCTGCTCGATCCGACCGGCGCGCTGCGCCCCGGCATTGCGCTGTGCCCGCCCGAGGGTGATGCCGGCACGGGGATGGTCGCGACCAATGCGGTCGCCCCGCGCACCGGAAATGTCAGCGCCGGCACCAGCATCTTCGCGATGGTCGTGCTCGAGCGGCCGCTCCGGCACACCCACCACGAGCTCGACCTCGTGACCACTCCCGCGGGCGATGCCGTGGCAATGGTCCACTGCAACAACGGCGCCAGTGAGCTCGCGGCGTGGGCCGGGATGTTCGGACGATTCGCTGCGGCATCCGGAACCCCGATCGACCAGGATGCCGTGTTCGACGTCCTGCTGCGCGAAGCACTCGAGGGCGATGCCGACGCCGGGGGACTGCTGGCCTACAACCACCTCGCCGGCGAGCCCATCGCCGGGCTGACCGAGGGGCGTCCGCTGTTCGTGCGCACGCCCGACAGCTCGTTCACGCTCGCCAACGCCATGCGCGCGCAGCTGTACGGCGTGTTCGGCACGCTCGCGCTCGGCATGCGCGTGCTCACCGACGGGGGCGACGATGCGACGAACGCAGCCGGCGCTCACGGCGATCGCGGCGCGGCCGGCGAGGGCGTCGCGATCGACCGGCTCTTCGCGCACGGCGGCATGTTCCGCACCGCGGGTGTCGCGCAGCGCTTCCTCGCGGGCGCGCTCGATGCCCCCGTGGCCGTCGGCGAGACGGCGTCGGAAGGCGGCGCGTGGGGGATCGCCGTGCTGGCCGCGTTCCTGGCATCCATCACCGGGGTGGCAACCGCCACCGGCGCGGCCACCAGCCCCGACCTGACCGACTACCTCGACCAGACCGTCTTCGCCGACGCCCGCATCGAGGTCGCCTCGCCCGACCCGGCCGACGTCGCCGGGTTCGCCGCGTACCTCGACCGCTACCGCGCGGGCCTCGCGATCGAAGCCGCCGCGGTCTCGGTACTCTGACCCGCTTCACTCGCCCAACGACCGCCTGCAAAGGACTTTCCATGACTTTCCACACCTCGCTCGATCGCTACACCGTCTGGTTCGCGACCGGCAGCCAGCACCTCTACGGCGAAGAGACGCTGCGGCAGGTCGCCGCGCAGTCGCAGGAAGTGGTCGCGGGCCTTGCGGGCCTGCCCGTGACCATCGAGTGGAAGCCGGTGCTGACCGACTCCGACGCGATCCGCCGGCTCGCCCTCGAGGCCAACGCCGACGACAAGGTCATCGGCGTCATCGCGTGGATGCACACGTTCAGCCCCGCCAAGATGTGGATCAGCGGTCTCGACGCGCTGCGCAAGCCGCTGCTGCACCTGCACACGCAAGCCAACGTCGAGCTGCCGTGGGCCGACATCGACTTCGACTTCATGAACCTCAACCAGGCCGCGCACGGCGACCGCGAGTTCGGATACATCCAGACGCGGCTCGGCGTGCCGCGCAAGACCGTCGTCGGTCACGTCTCGAACCCGGCGGTGCGCCAGCAGGTCGAGGACTGGCAGCGTGCGGCGGCCGGATGGCAGGCGGTGCGCACGCTGAAGCTCGCGCGCTTCGGCGACAACATGCGCTACGTCGCGGTCACCGAGGGCGACAAGACCGAGGCCGAACTGCGGTTCGGCGTGCAGGTGAACACGTGGGGCGTGAACGAGCTGGCCGACGCCGTGGCACAGGCCACCGACGCGCAGATCGACGCCCTGGTGCACACGTACCTTGAGGAGTACGACGTGGCACCCGAGCTGCATCCCGGCGCCGAACGTCACCAGTCGCTGCGCGACGGTGCGGCGATCGAGGTCGGTCTGCGTTCGTTCCTCGAGGCGGGCGGGTTCGGCGCGTTCACCACGAGCTTCGAAGACCTCGGCGAGCTGACGCAGCTGCCGGGGCTGGCCGTGCAGCGCCTCATGGCCGAGGGCTACGGGTTCGGCGCCGAGGGCGACTGGAAGACGGCGATCCTCGTACGGGTCGCGAACGTCATGGGCGCGGGCCTGCCCGGCGGCGCGAGCCTCATGGAGGATTACACCTACGACCTCGTCGCGGGAGACGAGAAGATCCTCGGCGCGCACATGCTCGAGGTCGCCCCGTCGCTGACCACCGCCAAGCCGCGCCTCGAAGTGCACCCGCTGGGTATCGGCGGCAAGGACGACCCGGTGCGCCTGGTGTTCACCGCCGACCCCGGCCCCGCGCTCGTGGTGGCGATGAGTGACATGCGCGACCGCTTCCGACTGGTCGCGAACGTCGTGGAGAACGTCGACGCGCCCGATCTGCCACAGCTGCCGGTGGGTCGCGCGGTGTGGAAGCCGGCTCCGGATTTCCAGACCAGCGCCGCGGCGTGGCTCATCGCCGGTGCCGCGCACCATACTGTGATGACGACCGCCGTCGGCATCGAGGTCTTCCGCGACTTCGCCGAGATCGCCGGCACCGAGCTGCTGGTGATCGACGACGACACGACGGTTCGCGGATTCCAGAAGGAAGTCCGCTGGAACCAGGCTTACTACCGACTCGCTCAAGGACTCTGATCTATGGCACGCACCTCGCTGACCGGTACGCAGTACACCCTCCGGGCGGGTGACTACGAGGCCGTCATCGCGAGCGTCGGCGCGTCGCTGCGCGCGCTGCGCCACGGCGACCGCGACCTCGTGGTGCCGTTCGACGCCGACCAGGTGCGCCCCGCCTACCGCGGAGCGACGCTCGTGCCGTGGCCGAACCGGATCGTCGACGGGCGATACGAGCTGGGCGACACGACGTATCAGGTGCCGCTGACCGAACCCGAGCGCCACCATGCGCTCCACGGCCTCGGAGCATGGCTGGACTACGAGGCCATCGACCGCGACACCGACGCGGTGACGCTCCGGGCGAGCATCGAAGCCCAGACTGGATACCCCTGGCGCCTGTGCATCGAGACGACATTCGCGCTCGGCGCGGACGGACTCACCCAGACGGTGCGCGCGACCAACGAGTCGGGCGACGCACCCGCGCCGTTCGGCACCGGCCCGCATCCGTACCTCGTGGCCGGACCGGGCGCGCTCGACTCGTGGACGTTCGAGCTGCCCGCCGCGCAGGTGCTCGACGTGACGCCCGACCGGCTGTCACCGGTGGCTCTGCACCCGGTGGAGGGGTTGGATGCCACGCGCTTCGACTACCGGGATCCGCGCACGCTCGGTGCCGTCGAGATCGACCACGCCTACACCGGGCTGATCCGCGCCGCCGACGGCACCGCCACCGTGCGCCTGACCGACCCGTCCGGGACGGGCGTGGAGATGGTGTGGGATGCCGCGTGCCCGTGGGTCCAGGTTCACACGGCCGACCTGCCCGCCGGCCCCGGTACCCCGGGCCACCGCGCGGGCCTCGCGGTCGAGCCGATGACGTGCGCGCCCGACGCGTTCAACGCCGACCGGTACGACTACGACACGGGGCTGCTGCTGATCGAGCCCGGTGCGACCCGCGCCGCCTCCTGGCGCATCGCCGCCCTCTGAGCCACGTCCGCGACGCGACTCAGTGGCTGCGCGTCGCGGTCAGGCGTCGTCGCGCAGGTCTTCCTTGATCTCGTTGCGCTTCTCGACGGAATCCCTCTCGGCCTCGGCCTTCTTGACGTTGGCGTCCGCCTTCATCTCGTCGACCTTGTCGCCGATGCGATCGGTGGTGTCCTCCCAGGTCTCCTTGACCTTGTCACCGGCCGCTTCGGCAACCTCTTTCGCGTCATCCATGAAACCCATGTCGGCACTCCTCTCGTGATTCACGTGCGTGCCACGCTAGGTGGACAGGATCGCGAAGTCACGGGGGTTGTCGCTGTCTGAGCGGTGTGATAACCACGGAATCACGCGCTTCGAGACCGAACTCTTCCTGTCCGGCAACAACACCGGCATCGAGGTGCCGCCCGACCTCGTCGAAGCCCTCGGCGCCGGCAGACGGCCGCCGGTCGTGGTGATCGTCAACGGGTTCGAGTACCGTTCGACGATCGCGGTGATGGGTGGGAAGTACCTGATCCCGTTCTCGTCCGACAAGCGCGCCGCCACGGGACTGCACGGCGGCGACCCCATCACCGTCGACCTCGAACTCGACACCGCACCGCGCACCGTCGACGTGCCCGATGACCTCTCTGCTGCGCTCGACGCGGCAGGTGCCCGAGTGGCGTTCGACGCCCTCGCGCCCAGCGCGCGCAAGGCCCACGCCACCAACGTCGAGGGCGCGAAGGCCGCCGAGACGCGCGAGCGCCGCATCGCGGCCATCGTCGCGAAACTCTCGGCCTGAACGCTGTCAGCTGACGCTCTCGCCGGACGTGTCGCTCGGCGGTGTTCCGCCCTCTCCCGGTCCGCCGCTCGGGGGAGTGCCGCCAGTGCCGCCGGGCGGCATCCCGCCCTCACCGGGAGTTCCACCTTCACCGCCGGGCATGCCCCGGCCACCGCCGGGCATGCCACCACCAGGACCCATCCCGGACGACGTCTGCTCACCGGCGACCGCTGTGGCCACCGTCGTCGACCCGGCGCTCCCGGCCTCGGCGAGGCCGCCCGCGATCGCGGTGCCGACGGTGCCGCCGGACGCCAGGGTGTAGGTGTCGCCGTTGGTCAGCTCCGCGGACGTGTACACGACGCTCGCGACCTGCTTCGAGGTGGTGAACGAGGCCAGCGCCGTGCCGGACGCGTCGACGATGGTGAGCACCTCGCCGGCCGAGGCCGTGCCGTTCAGCGTGAACTGCACCGACGCCTGGTCGGAGTCGGCCATGGGCGCGACCGCCATCCCCGACGACCCGGCCGCGAGCAGCGTTCCGCCGGCGATGGTCATGCCGCCGTCGGAGTCGAGGGCCCCGTTGCCGTTGTTCGTGGGGCCGTTCACGACGACGGTGCCGCCGGTCTGAGTGATGCCGTTCTGATTGACGTCGAGCCCGTCGCCGTCGGCGTCGACGACGAGTGTGCCGCCGCTGATGATCAGGGTCAGCTCGGCGGTGCCTTCGTCGGGTGCCGACACGTTGACACCGTCGTCGCTGCTGCTGACCGAGATGTCACCGCCGGTGATCGTGATCTGACCGGCTTCGAGACCCTCGACCGAGTCGGTGACGGTGACTTCGCCGGCGCTGATGACCAGCTGGTTCTCGGCCTTCACACCGTCGTCGCCGGTGGCCACTGTGACCGCCGCGCCGGAGAGGTGGATGTACGCATCCGTGTTGATGGCGTCGTCGGCGGCGTCGAGTTCGATCGTGCCCCCCTCGAACACCGCGATGACACCGGCGGAGATGCCTTTCGCACCGTCGTCGGGGCTGCCCACGCCCGCACCGCCGTCGGCGGTCACGGTGACCGTGCCGCCGGTGGTCACGACGTCGGTGAACGCGTCGATGCCCTCGTCGCCGCTTGTCACGGAGATGGTGCCGCCCTCGATCGACACGTAGCCGCGGTCGGCGTCTTCCTCATTGTCGGCCTTCAGACCGTCGCCACCGGCGGTGATGGTGATGTCGCCGTCGCGGATGACGAGGTAATCCTTGCCGTGGATGCCGTCGTCAGCGGCATCCACGTCGATCGTTCCCGACTGCATCACCAGGCCGTCGGTCGAGGTGATGCCGTCGTTGCCGTTCCCGGTGACGGTCAGCGAACCGTCGCCCGTGATGGTGAGGTCGGCCTTGCTGTGCAGCGCGGCGTTCGCGTCGGCGTCTTCGGCGTAGCTGTCGGCGTCGGCGAGGCTGTTGGCCGAACCGTCGGCAAGGATCACGAGAGCCTCGTCGGCGGCCTGGATGTCGATCGCGGCGCCCGCATCGGTGTCGATGTCGACGCCGTCGAGCACGAGGCGCACCTGGCCCTCGACGGTCGAATTCACGACGATCTGGCCGGAATAGTCGCCGCTGAGGACATAGGTGCCGGCGGTGGAGATCATGACGCTCGCCCCGTCCACCGCAGCGCCCTCGCCGGTCACGGTCGCCGAGGCGCCCGACAGGGCGATGGTGGTCGCCCCGGCGGCGTCCCACTCGTCGTCGTCGGCTTTGTCATGGGTTTCCTGGTTGGCGGCGAGCACGTCGGCGGCGCTCTGCTGTGCGCCGGTGCCGTCGGCGGTCTGCGCAACCGTGGACGCGTCGTCGGTGGTACTGACCGCGGTGCAGCCGACGAGGGTGAGGGCCAGAGCGAAGGCCGGTGCGGCCACGAGCCACAATCGGCGGGGGGTGGGGGCGGTCATGGATGGTCCTTTCACGCGGCGATCGCGTGGGTCGACGCGTCGCAGAAGTAGTGGTTGAGCACCCGCCGCCACTTGTTGGCGGGCAGTTCGGGGTCCAACGCGGCCATACCGGTGCCGTACTTCGAGATGCGGGCGGGCCGGTGACCGTGACGCCACAGCGCCCGGTCCAGGGCTCCGGGGCGCTGCCCGGACTTGGTCTCCACGATCACGGCATCCGGCAGCCGCAGCATCGTGCCGTCGGCACCGATCCAGGCGAGCTCGGTGTCGATCGTGCCCCGCGACGCGTCGTGGTCACCGGCGGGAAGCAGCACCGTCGCACGCCGGTACCGCGTGACGAGGGTGGGCCGCAGACGGGAGGCGAGGTGGCCGGCGCCGGGGATCCCGGCATCCATCAGCAGATCGCTCGCGTAGGCGACCGCGTCGTCATCGAGTTCGTCACCGGTGACCGGCACGCGCTCCTTGACCGTGGCCGAGCGGCCGCCCCGGGTCTTGACTTCGAGGAACGATCCGCCCGAATCGAGGTAGGTGCGCGCACGCACCTTGAACCGGCGGCGACGGCCGCGCGCGGCCCCCAGGTAGCTGTCGAGCTCTGGGGTGTCGAAGTACTGCGACGCGTAGCGGAGAGCGCGCTCGCCGTCGACCTCGAGCACCTGGCTGCCGTTGGGCAGATGGCCCAGGATGCCGGGAAGGTCGGTCCGCGGAACGATGTACTTGCGGTCGACGCGGGTCTGCAGCTCGGCCACCGCGTTGAGCTGTTCAAGGTCGATCGCGGGCAGCTGGGTCAGCCGGGTGAGTGTCGTGGTGGTGCTCATCGCGTCGCCATCTCGCGCGAGGTGAGCGCCTCGGGTCGTGCGGCGGCGGTGCGCGGCACGTTGTATCGGATGTCGACGGTCGTGGTGTCCGACACCAGGTCGATCGCGCGGACGGTGACGCGGTGCACGGGAGCGCCGATCAGACTCTCGACGGCGCTGCGCAGCTCGTCTTCGTCGGTGTGCGCGCGATCCATGACGATCGACTGCTCGCGCGACCGGCGCAGCAGCATCGGACTGTCGACCACGGCGAGGACGACCACCACGAGCGCGACGAGTCCGGCGGTGAGCCAGGTCACTCCGGTGGACAGGCCGCTGATCAGGCCGATTGCGAGGGCGGCCAGATAGTAGGCGATCTCGCTCTGCTCGATCTCGCGCGACCGGAGGCGGATGATCGACAGCACGCCGAACAGGCCGAGCCCGAGGCCCGCGCCGACGGTCGTGCCGGCGAGCACCGCCGAGACGGCCAGCACGCCGACGTTGACGCCGACGAAGGCTACGGCGAGGTCGCGGCGCCGGTGGCGGGGATAGTAGATCGCGAAGGCGAGCAGGGTGATCGCGACGAGGTCGAGGGCGATCGGGGCGAGAAGGTCCATGGGCTACTCCAGATGTTCGGGTCTGGAGAACATGTCACTCGGCGACGCTATGCGGTTTCTATGAGTAGGTGAAGCGTGGGTTACGAATCGGTGAACGGCGTGGTGGTGTCGATCGCATCGCGGAGCGGTCGGCGCATGAACGTCCAGTAGTGCGCCGGGGTCAGGCGGCTGAGCACGTCGACCAGTCCGGCCTCGCGCCCGATCATCGTGCGAGCGCGACGGCGGATCACGGACTGGACGATGCGGGCCGCGGCATCCATCGGCTCGGTGTGGTACATCCGCGCCTGGGCTTCGGCGGCGCGCTGCGCGATCGCCGGGTCGAGGGCCGCCGCGTACCGGCCGTGCAGGATGATCCCGGTCTTGACGCCGGCGGGGTACACGGCGCCGACGGTCACGCTCGTGCGCTCGAGCTCGTGGCGCAGCGATTCGGTGAACCCGCGCACCGCGAACTTGCTCATCGCGTACGGGATGCGGCCGGCGGGTGCGGCGAGACCGTAGATCGAGACGAGGTGCGCGATGTGTGCCTGCGGTGCCGCGCGCAGGGCGGGGAGCAGCGCCTGGGTGATGTTGACGGTGCCCCACAGGTTGACGTCCATGAGCCAGCGCATCTCGGCCATCGTGAGCTGGTCGATGCTGCCGAGCATGGACGATCCGGCGCACGTGATGAGGGCGGTGATGCGGGGGTGGGATGCCGTGATCTCAGCCACCGCGGTCGTCACGGCATCGTCGTCGGTGAGGTCGATCGTGTGGGTGGTGTGTCCGGTGCCGGGCAGGGAGGCGGCGATCTCGGCGAGGCCGTCGGCGTTGCGGTCGAGGAGTGCGATGTGCGCGCCGCGCGCGGCGAGCTGCCGGGCCACGTCGGCGCCCATGCCGGCGGCTGCCCCGGTGATGACGCTGGTCACGCCGCGGATTTCGAGTCGTGGCATCCTTGCCCCTTGCTGCTGTTCGTTTTTCGCCGCCTCGTGTCCTTCGATTCTTGTCTATGCGCGGCCGTAGGATCGAGTGGAGGGGGGTGTCCGTGGCCGAGCAGCAGAAGCCGACGCGCGTGCGGACGCGTGACGTCGTCGCGGAGGGGCTGTACATCGCGTCCGCGGCGACCCGGCTGACCCTCAAGAACCGCATTCTGGTGCACATCCTCGCCGAGGGGGAGGACTTCGACTCCGACCGGTTCCTGCCCGAGGCGCGCGAGGCGCTGATGATGCTCGCTGCTGAGGCCGATGAAGACGCCGAGCGCACCGAGGCCGACCGCAAGATGGCACGGCGACGGCACTCGGACTCGGACGGCACGCACGACTACCGCAGCCGCGACGTGCGCAACCTGCGCCGGCGCGTGCGCCAGTCGCGGCACGTGGCGCAGCAGCTGCGCGAGCGTGCCGAGGATGAGGACGAACTGCGCAAGCTGGTCGCCGATGCGCGCGATGCGGCGTGGGCCGAGGTGGCGAAGAACATCGACCGCACGCTGCGCATCGAGGCTGCCCGGCCCGACCTCGAACCGGACTATGCGCGCATGCGCGAGGCCCGCATGCAGGCGCTGCGACTCGTCGACCTGCCGAAGCTGCGCGCACACCGCCGCAGCGTCGACAAGCAGATCGAGCTGCGCGAGGCCGAGCAAGAGCAGTCGTAGGCCCGGAATCGCCTCGATTCGGCGGATCGAGAACCGTGGGGTATTCTGGACGCTGGCCTTCGCAAGAACGGCCATGCGCCCGTAGCTCAATGGATAGAGCATCTGACTACGGATCAGAAGGTTGGGAGTTCGAGTCTCTTCGGGCGCACACTGTGTTGAGACAGTGCATCAACGAAAACCCGCGGATTTCCGCGGGTTTTCGTGTTTGTGGGATGCCGGAGTTCCGTGTTGATCCGGTCTGAGGCATGCGCCGCCGTTGCGGACCTTCAGCTCAGCGAAGGACGCCGTCTTCCGGTGGCGCTCGCGGGGGTCTACACTGTGCCTGTTTCGATCGCCAATGGTTCCCGGGGGCGGCCATGACTGCGGAATTCAGCGTGTACCTCGGTGGTGGACTGTATATGAACAGCCGGGGCGAGTTGTCTCACGGCCCTGAGCCGGACAAGCCCGTGTATCGCTCGCCCGGTGGCGGCCTGCCGGTAGACATGGGAGCGTTCGCGAAGGCCTTCCAGGGCGTCGCGAAGGCGTTGCCCGACAAGGACGACCCGAAGAGCAGGCAGAAGTTCGACAAAATCCTGGACGGGATCGGCATGGCGGCCGCGGACAAGGAGAACCTCATCGGCGTGCTGCAGGGAATCGGCGCGGTTGCCAGCGTGATCGGCAGTGTCGTGCCCGTCGTGGGGGCTGTCCTGGGTGTCCTCACCGCGTTGCTCGGGCTCTTCAAGAGCGGGCCGTCAGCCCTCGAGTTGATGATCGAACGCCAGTTCGACGAGCTTCGTCGACGCGACAAGGCGCTGGAGACGCAGGCCCAGCAGCACGACCTGCGTGACCAGTTGAATGTCATCAAAGCGGCGCTCGCCGTGGTGAACAACTATGTCGTCGAACTGAAGAACTCGCCGCCGGATGGGGATTCGCTGCGGCTTCGCCGTCAGGACGTACGCTCCCAGATCACGGCATCCTCGGTCGCGGTACGCAATCTGCTGGACACCAGCACCTGGCTGACCACGTTCGACCCGACCACGATGACAGACGTATGGCCATGGCGCCCGGGCAGCTTCTACGCCGTCCCCAAGACGGGCGCACCACGCCAGGCACTCATGCCGGCATCCGGGTCCAATGTCTTCGATCACCGCCTCATGGTTCCCCTTGCCTCATTCGGGGTGACGGCGTTTCTGACCCTGCTCCGCTCGAGCGCACCCGAGTTCCGATCGACGCGCGAGAACCGAGAAGACCTATGGGACTTCGCCGCCGCGCTCGAGGTGCTCATCGACAACATGCGCGGGGAAGGAATCACACGCACACTCCACACGGCGTGGGAGTTCGACACCAGCCCCGCAGGCGGGATCCCATGGCAGCTCGACCCGAGCGAAGTCGTCGACCTGTCCCTCTTGGGGGTCGCCCCCCACCTCGCCGCCGACAACACCCGGTGGGTAGTGGGGGCCTTCGACGTCAGAGCGCACAACGACGGGTACTTCACCCCGGGATTCAGTGCGTCACGGATCCAGCTACCTGGCCCCCAGTACGCCAAGCAGGGTCTCCTCGACGTTCGATGGATGCCACCGGCCAAACTCGAGCCCATCGACGTTCCCGTCTCGGGGCAACTCGGATGGGAGAGGCCCAATCAGCGACCGCTGACAGAACGACGCTACCTGATCACGAACCCGCAAGCCTGCGCCGACGCCGCCAACGCCCAGGCGGAGCAGAACTTCGCCGACCTCCTGTACAGCTCGGGCTACCTCACCCTCGTCCATCTGCTCTCCACCGTCCGGAATGAGGCGACCGACCCCGATCGCAGCCAGACCGTGCGAGCAGACACGGTCACGCGGCGGATGGCCGGCGCCGAACGAACCGTCGTCGTCGAAGCCAAGCCATTCCTTTCCCCCGTCATGACGACGAACGCACGCCAGCAGGATCAGCAATACCGCTCGATCTCCAGCTTCACGACACAGCCACTCGGACGCGACCGCAAGCTGCACTACCGGGTGTGGCTGCGGACCCTCTCGGCGAGCATGCTGCGAACCGGCGGCGAGTGGATCGATGACAACTACGCCGCCTACCATCGCGTCGACTACTGGCCCGACAACGATCACCCGGGGTGCTTCGAGCTCACCACGACCACCGGTCAGGAACTCGACAGCCTCAAACTCGTCGAAGGGGTCACCGAGGAGGGAATCCGCGAGCACAGCGGGACCGCGAAGCTCACCGCGGACACCTACGACAACTGGATCCCGCTGCGCCAGCTGGGGCACCTGGATGACGCGGTTCGGGGCGTGCCGGCGGGTATCGCCGCGTTGCGCGCGGAAGGGTGGGAATCGGGCGACACCGGCACAAAACAGCCTCCTGCCCCGGCACCTCAGACGACGGGATCGCGGTTCGCGAACCCGCTGACATCGACGGTCATCGACGCGGAGATCGTGGGCCTGTGGGACACGCTGGGCTGGGTCGGCGGTGGCGAACCGTCCGGCGTCCTTCACAAGAACATCAGGTCCACCCAGATCCACCTCGACTACACCGTGCGGTGGGAGGACGATCGCCTCACGATCACACTGCGGAACAACCGGCCCGTGGAACGCAACTACGTCGTCTACGTCGTCGTCGAGGAAGCGCTCGGCAGCGGGAACGTCCTGCACACCTTCGCCGGCATCCCCGTCGCCGGTCAGCTCACCTTCGTGCCGCAATCGTTCCTCGACGAGGTCGATGAAGCCACCGAACGCGCCGAACGCATGCTCAACGACTTCAACGATCGCTACTCAGAGTCCGTCGGGGTGGGCCCCCGCCTGGGAGGTCCTCCCGAGCGTGTACTCGATGACCTCGTGTTCCGCGCGCTGGACCTGACCGCCCCGCTGACCGATCGGAGCGCGTCCGGGATCATCGCCGCCGCGCTGGGCGACCCGGTGGCCGCCAGGCTCCTTCGCCAGGTCGCAGAGAACCATGACATGCGCGGCGTCCTCCGTGCCACCGCCGAGGAGACGACCGAGTTGTGAGGTGCGCTCGGCACCTGCCGCGCGAGTCATCGCGCGGCGGTCACGCCGGCGCGAGGACCGTGCGCACGGCGGCAAGCACGCGCTCGACGGTCATGCCACGGGCCGCCATGGCCTGATCGGCGGGGGCCGACAGCCCGAACTGGTCGATGCCGACGATCGCACCGCCCGCGCCGGCGACATCGTGCCAGCCGAAGGATGCCGCGGCCTCCACCACCACGCGTGCGCGCAGTGCGCCCGGCAGAACCTGTTCGCGATACTCCGCGCTCTGCGCGGCAAACCATTCCCGGCTCGGCATCGACACGACGCGCACGCCGATACCCTCTGCGGCCGCCGTGGTCGCGGTCTCCAGCGCGAGGGTGACCTCGCTGCCGGTTGCGACGATCAGGGCGTCGAGCCGCTCGGGCTCGTGGACGACGTACGCGCCGCGCGCGACACCCGCTCGCACGTCCGCGAGCGGGATATCCAGCACCGGAACGTTCTGCCGGCCCAGCACGAGGCCGGCGGGTGCGCCGGCGGCCGTGATGGCAGCCCAGGCGGCGACTGTCTCGTTGGCGTCGGCCGGGCGGACCACAGTGAAGCCCGGGATCGCGCGGAGCGCGGCGAGGTGCTCGATCGGCTGGTGCGTGGGGCCGTCCTGGCCGAGGGCGACCGAGTCATGCGACCAGATGTAGGTGACCGGGGTCTGCATGAGCGAGGCCAGCCGGATCGCGGGGCGCTGGTAGTCGCTGAACACGAGGAAGGTTCCGGCGAAGACCCGCCAGCCGCCCGCGAGTGCGATGCCGTTCATCGCGGCCGCCATCGCGTGTTCGCGCACGCCCCAGTGGATGTTGCGGCCGGTGTAGTCGCCCGCGCCGGAGGCGTCGGGGAGAAAGGACTCGGCTCCGCGGATGGCGGTGCGGTTCGGCTCGGCGAGATCGGCCGAGCCGCCCCACATCGCGGGAAGGACGGCCGCGAGCGCCTGAATCGCGGCGCCCGAGGCGTCACGCGTGGACACCGAGGCGCCGGCCGCATACTGCGGCAGCGTGTCGGCCAGTCCGGCCGGTACGTCACGCGACGTGAACGACGCGTGCGCGGCAGCGCGGGCGGGGTCGGCTGCGGCCCACGTGGCGAAGCGCTCGTCCCATTCCTGGTGGAGGGCTGCTCCACGAGAGACGGCGGCGCGGGTCTTCTCGAGCGTGCTCTCGCTCACCTCGAACGGGCCGGTGGTCACTCCGAGAACGTCGCGCAGTGCGGCGGCTTCGGTGGCGCCCAGCGGTGCGCCGTGCGAGGCGGCGGTGCCGACCGCGCCGGGGGAGGGGAAGGCGATCTGTGACTTCAGGATGACCAGCCGGGGCTTGCCCTCGGGACCGGCGGTGCTGAGCACCTGGTCGAGCGCGGTCACATCGACGTCGCCGTCGGCGGCGAGCTCCACACGGTCCACGTGCCAGCCCTGCGCCCGGAAGCGCGCAGCGGCATCCTCGGTGCTGGTGAGCCGCGTGTCGCCCTCGATCTGGATGTCATTGTCGTCGTAGATCACCGTGAGGTTGTCCAGCCCGAGGCGGCCCGCGAGGGCGCCGGCCTCATACGACAGTCCCTCCTGCAGGTCTCCATCCGAAGCCAGGACCCAGACGCGCCGGTCGAACGCCGACTCACCGCGCGGTGCGCCGGCGTCGAACGTGGCCCGCTCGTGCACGAACGCCATTGCCATGCCGACGGCAGTGGCCAGCCCCTGTCCCAGGGGGCCGGTCGTGGTCTCCACGCCGGGGGTGTGCCCGTACTCGGGGTGTCCTGGTGTGCGGGAGTCGAGCGTGCGGAAGCCGCGGAGATCGTCGAGCGCGATGTCGTAGCCGGTGAGGAACAGCTGCGTGTAGAGCAGGATGCTGGCGTGCCCGCACGACAGGACGAACCGGTCGCGTCCCGCCCACGACGGGTCGCGCGGGTCGTGGCGGAGGTGCTTCTGGTAGAGCAGAGTCGCCACCGGCGCGAGGGCGATCGCGGTGCCGGGGTGCCCCGATTTGGCCTCCTCGACAGCGTCGACGGCCAGCAGGCGGGCGGCCACGACGGCCCCGGCATCCACCGCCGGAGCGGCCGCCGAATTCCTCGCGGAGTCGGACCCTGTGAGCGTTGCGGTAGTCATGATGCACCTTCCAGTCGGATTCATTATGACGTTATGATGACTTGATGCGCAAATCTTCCGGAATGACGCACATCTTGCCACTTGTCTTCGCGAGAGATCTGTGTCATTATGACGACATAACGTCAGTATGACTTGCGGTCACAGGCCGCCCACAACGAGGAGGATGCCGTGGACCTGAGCCCGGGTACGAGCAAGTACCGTGCCGTGCGCAGCAGCTTGCTCGAGCGCATCTCGACGATGGCGATCGGCGAGCAGCTGCCGTCTGAGCCGGTGCTCTGCGAAGAGTTCGGGGTCAGCCGGATCACGCTTCGGCATGCCGTCGACGGTCTCGTGCAGGACGGGCGTCTGGCTCGCGAGCATGGCCGCGGCACCTTCGTCACCCAGCCGCAGGACGACGTGCACTACCCCGAACGCTTCGCCGATGTCGTGACCGGCTTCCACCGTCAGCAGACCGCCGCCGGGCATGTCGTGACGACGCGGGTCCTGCGCCAGGGGCTCGTTCCGGTTGACGACGAGACAGCCCGGCAGCTCGACCTCGCCCCCGGCGAGGCGGTGATCGAGCTCGTGCGGCTCCGCTACGTGAACGGGCAGTTGCACCAGTACGTGGTGACCTGCCTTCCCTCGACGCGTTTCCCCGACTGTCTGACCGCCGACTTCACGACCGGGTCGTTGTACGACTTTCTGCATGAGCGCTACGGCGTCGCACTCTCCCGCAACGACCTGGTCGTACGGGTCGACGAGGCGACGCCGGAGATCGCCCTCAACCTCGATGTCGAGCCCGGGCTGCGCCTGCTCTGCATCGGGTCCACCGTCTTCGACGCCGCCGACGCCCCGGTCGCCTTCGGCGTCGCCCGTCACGCGCCGGACAACAGCGAGATCACGCTGAGCCTGCGCACTGCCCCGCCCGCCCGAGGAGGCATGACCGATGCTCAGTGAGCACTTGACCCCCGACCGCCTGCTGTTCCAGAACGGACCGATCGGCTGGCGCGATGCCATCGAGCGCGTGAGCACGCCGCTGCTGGCCGGTGGCGAGATCGAGCGCGGCTACGTGGACGCGATGCTCGACTCGATCGCCGCCGGCGGCACGTACATCGATCTGGGCTACGGCATCGCGCTTGCCCATGCACGCCCCGAGAGCGGGGTCGTCAAGACCGGACTGGCCGCACTGTGGGTGCGCCCCGAGGTGCTGCTCAACGATGAGGCCGAGCACCCGATCTCACTATTCGTCTGCCTCGCCGCCGCCGATGCGTCCAGCCATCTGGCCGCGCTCGCGCAGCTCGGGCAGATGCTTTCAGACGACGCCGCGCGGGAGTCCCTGCTCGCGGCGACCACCCCCGCCGAAGCCTCGGCGGTCCTCAGGGCAGGAGAAGACAAGTGACGAAGTTCCTCGCGGTGTGCAGCACCGGCCTCGGCAGCAGCTTCATGGTCCACATGAACATCGAGAAGGTCCTCAAGGAGATGGGCGTGGGAGGCGTGACCGTCGACCACGCCGACCTCGGCTCGGTAGCGCGGGGCGACGCGGACGCGGTCTTCGTCGGCCGCGACATCGCCGAGGCCGCTGCCGGCCTCGGTGACGTGGTCGTGCTCGACAGCATCATCGACCTGAACGAGCTGCGCACGAAAGTGGGCGAGGCGGTCCAGCGCCACGGCGCCTGAGCCATCCCGCCGCGGCCTCCACCGCGCAACTACCCGGGGCCAGGCCCCACCCTCGCGGCGCAGGCCGCCCGTTGCGGCTCTCGCCGCGTATGAAAGGACGCCACCTCAATGGATGCGGTCATCGATGTCCTCCTTGACATCTTCACTCAGCCGGCGGTCATCGTCGCGCTCATCGCTCTGATCGGCCTCGCCGTCCAGGGCAAGGGGTTCAGCGACGTGCTAAAGGGCACTGTTCGAACCCTCGTCGGCTTCCTGGTGCTTGCAGCCGGTGCGGGCGTGGTCGTCGGGTCGCTAGACCCGTTCGGCGCGATGTTCCAGCAGGCCTTCGATGTGCAGGGCGTGGTCCCCAATAACGAAGCCATCGTCGCGCAGGTGCTGCTCGACTACGGCTCGGCCGCCGCGCTGATCTTCTTCTTCGGCATGATCATCAACATCGTGCTGGCGGCAACGACGCGGTTCAAGTACATCTACCTCTCGGGTCACGTCGCGTTCTACATCGCCGCCATGTTCGCGGTGATCCTCGCGGTGGCAGGCTTCGAGCCTTGGGCCGTCGTGCTGTGGGGCTCGATCGCGCAGGGCATCTACATGGTGGTTGCCCCGGCCCTTGTCCAGCCGTTCATGCGCCGAGTCACCGGCACTGACGACGTCGCGCTCGGTCACACCGGTGACAGCGGCATCGCGTTGGGCGGCCTCGCCGCACTGCTGACGCGCGGCAAAGGTAGCTCGAAGTCGACCGAGGAGCTCAACTTCCCCAAGGGCCTCAGCTTCCTGCGCGACACCACCGTGATCGTCGCATTGTCGATGGCGGTCATCTACATCATCGTCGGCCTGTTCGCCGGCGCGCCGTACATCGAGTCCGAGCTGTCGAACGGGCAGAACTTCATCGTCTACCTGCTGCTGCTCGCGGCGACGTTCTCGGCTGGTGTCTTCATCATCCTGGCCGGCGTTCGCGTAGTCCTGGCCGAGATCATCCCCGCGTTCAAGGGTGTGTCCGAGAAGCTCGTCAAGAACGCCAAGCCCGCGCTCGACGTGCCGATCGTGTTCACCTTCGCGCCGAACGCGGTGCTGGTCGGCTTCCTCTCCAGCTTCGTGGGCGGCATCATCGGCATGCTGGGCATGGTAGCGATGGGCACGACCATCATCGTCCCGGGTGTCATCGCGCACTTCATGACCGGTGCAGCCGCGGGTGTCATCGGCAATGCGACCGCCGGTCGCAGGGGTGCGGTCATCAGCGCCTTCGTAAACGGCCTGGCGATCACCTTCCTGCCGCTGTTCCTGCTGCCGGTGCTCGGTGACGTAGGGTTCTCGAACGCGACCTTCTCGGATGCCGACTACGGCGTGTTCGGTCTGCTGCTGGGCGGCTTGTCCGCAGCCGGTGGCCAGGTGGCGATCATCGTCGGGCTCGTTGTGTCGCTCGCGGTTCTCTACATGATCACGTTCGTGATGCGCTCGCGCGACAAGGCCAAAGCCGTCGCCGCGACCGCACCGGAGGCGCGCGCCACCGCGGCGAAGGCGGATGCCATCGTCGAGACGGGTCGTCCCGCGAACAGCCCGGGAACCGACGCCAACTAGCCGTCCTCATCGGGGCAGGGCGCCGCGTGCGCCCTGCCCCGATCGTTCGGTTTGTGGCATCCATCACACGGCAGCCACCACAGGAGGAATCACCGCATGAACGAGACGCGTTTCGCCATCGAGGCGATTCTGTTCGACTGTGACGGGGTGCTGGTCGACTCACTCGAACCCGCCGCGGTCGCGTGGGACAAATGGGCTGCCCGCTATGCACCGGGTTACGACTTCCGCACGCAAGTCGAGCATGGCGTGCGCGCGGCCGACACCGTCGCAACGCTCGTCGAGCACTCGGTGCTCGACGAGGCGATCGCCGCACTCGAGGCCGAGGAGATCCTGGGGGCGAACGAGACCGAGCCGATACCCGGCGCCGTCGAACTCACACGCAGCATCCCCGAAGGACGATGGGCCGTCGTCACCTCGGGCGCGAGAGCCCTGGCACGGGCACGGCTCGAAGCCGCGGGGCACGACGTTCCGACGGCGCTCGTCGCCGCGGAGGACGTCCAACGGGGCAAACCCGACCCTGAGCCCTACTGCCGCGGCGCCGCCGCGCTCGGGCTGGAGCCGGCCACCTGCGCCGTGCTTGAGGACGCGCCGGCTGGAGTCGAGGCCGCCCGCGCTGCCGGCGTCGGATTCGTCGTCGGCGTCGGCGAGAGGGTCGACGCCGCTCTCGTCGACGCGCACATCGACGACCTGCGGTGTGTCTCGTTCGGCGACGGGGTACTCACCATCACAGACTGACCGCCGGGTTACCCTTCTGCGGGCGCAGGATCGCTGCTGTATCTTCACGCGATTCGCTCAGCGACCGAAGGACGCGCCGTCATATAGGGCCTCGGCTGGGCGCTGGCCCCTTGAATGGAAGCACCGATCCGCGAAGCGCCCGGTGTTTGTGCCTCCAGGTTCCGACGTCGACGTGCGGCGCCGTCACAGGTCGTTGCGTTGCGCCTGACGGCTGAGGAGCTGATGGCGACCTGCGCGTTTGCCCAGCAGCACAAGGGCCGATCCGAACTCATCCCTGATGCGCTGGCGGTGTGCGCGACGGGAAAGCTCCCATGGGGCACCGCCGTAGCCATTCAGCCGCCTGGGCAGTCGCCCGTCGTCCCGTAGCAGACCGGATAGTCCACCTCGAGGACCACGGGTTCCGGCTCGGGGATGAATCGCCCGCTGGGTACCTGGAAGACGAACGCGGCGCCGAGACCGAGCACAACAGTGATGGCCGATGCGACGATGAGTCCCCTCCGCCGGCGGACGACGGCCAGAACGACAGCCGACGCGGCCGCGACGAGTGCCAACGCGGCGGTCCACTCGTAACGCGCGATCTCATCCGCGGTCGGCGGATCGGCAGCGGTCCAGATCGAGAAGTGGACGTCGAACCACTCCACCGGCAGTGCGAGCATGAGCGAACCGCCCACAGCGAGTGAGATCAGGACCGCGACCGACAGCGCCCCGTCCCGCCGGCGTCGCGCCGCGCCAGCGTCAGAGGCAGGTGCGTCGTCAGTTGCGGGGCTGTCATCATGCGTTTCCTGTCCGTCCTCGGCGCCGGGCGCACCACCCGCGGCGCGGCGTGCGTCGATCACGCCGGCCATTGCGCCGAGCAATGCGGCGCACGTCAACGTCAGAGCCTGCCATCCGGCCACGACGAAGAGCGCACCGCCGCCCTGCACACCCAACTGCACGAATGCCGCCACGGCAGCGAACAAGGGCGCCAGGGCGACCGCCACCACGGCGAGACGCACATCGCGGCCGCCGACGTACGGTAGCGCGAAGGCCACCACTGCCGCCCAGGCGAGCGTGTGCAGCTGCGGCACAAGCGCATACAGCGACGACCACGCGAACCCTCCGAACAGGCCGGAGACAATGAGCGCGCCAATGATCAGCGCAGCCAAGCCGACCGCTCCGGTGACGATTCCTTGCCTGCGTGCGCGTGCGCGCGTCGCAGCCGTGACGCTCCCGTTGGCGGTCATGGCCGAAGCCTACGCGTCCAGCGCGTGACCACCCGCACGGCATGCTCACGTGTCGACCTCGAGTCGAACCGGGCACCCGGTCGGATAGCATTTCGGACATGACCACCCCGGATCCGATCGACGACATCCCGATCGGCGGTGAGGGGATCCGCCTCGGACAGTTCCTGAAGTTCGCCGGGCTCCTCGATTCGGGCGGCGACGTGAAGGAAGCCATCATCGATGGGTTCGTGACCGTCAACGGCGAGGTCGATCGCCGCCGCGGCCGTCAGCTCCAGCTCGGCGATGTCGTCACCTTCGATGGGCGCAGCGTCCGCGTCTGCCCGTAACGCGCAGCCGAGCCAGCGACGAAGATCTCGCCGCAGACGCGCGATAGGGCCGTCGGTGCGAGCCCCACCACGAGTGCACCGGTGACCCAGCCGCTCCGGCCGGGCGGTGTCGCGCCCGGCGGACGGTCTCGTCGCGCCGGCATCGGGAGCGTTCTTAGCGCGCCCGCAGTCTCGGCGCAAGACGGCGACGGATCGACCCGGATGTGGTGAAGTATCACCATGGCCGCGCGCATCATCTCGATCGGCACGGCGGTTCCGTCCACGCGCATCGCGCAGGAGCACGTCCGTGACCTCTTCACCGCGCAGCCCTGGGCGGATCGGCTCACCGGCCGTCTCATCCACGCGGCGTTCGACGCCGCCGCCATCGCGTCCCGCCACACGGTGCTCACCGAGCTGGGTGCCGAGCCGGCGACACGCGACGCGCTCTTCCTCGGCGACGACGGGCTGCTGCTGTCGCCGAGTACGGCGACGCGCAACGACCTCTACATCCGCCTGGCTCCTCCGCTGTCTGCCGAGGCGGCGCAGGTCGCGCTGATGGATGCCGGTGTGACCGCGGCATCCATCACCCACGTCGTCACCGTCTCGTGTACGGGATCTTTCGCCCCCGGGCCCGACTATCGCCTCGTCCGCGACCTCGGGCTGCCGGCGACCGTCGAGCGGTATCACCTCGGGTTCATCGGGTGCGCGGCGGCCCTGCCGGCGCTGCGGCTGGCCGCGCGCATCACCGCGGCGCAGCCCGAAGCGGTCGTGCTCGTGGTGTGCACCGAGTTGTGCTCATTGCACATCAGGGCGTCGGCCGACCCGCAGCAGATCGTCGCGGCATCCGTCTTCGGCGACGGCGCGGCAGCCGCGGTCGTCACCGCCGACGATCGCTGCGGCCGGGAGGGTGGCCTGGAGCTCGACGCGTTCGGCACGGCGGTGACCGCCGAGGGTGAGCAGGATATGGTCTGGACGATCGGCGACCATGGCTTCGAGATGATCCTCTCGGCCGAGGTGCCGCGCATCATCGGGCGTGAGATCCGCGCCGCCGTGAGCGACTTCTTCCGCTTCGACGACGAGCCGGCCTGGGCGGTGCACCCCGGGGGGCGCAGCGTGCTCGACCGGGTCGAACAGGGGCTCGGGCTCGGCGCCACGGCCCTGGACGCCTCGCGAGCAGTGCTCCGCGACTACGGCAACATGTCCAGCGCCACCGTGCTCTTCATCCTGCGGAATCTGATGGCCGACGACGCCGTCGGCGACGGCGGGCGTGTCGCCGGTCTCGCCTTCGGCCCCGGCCTGACCGTCGAATCTGCGCTGATGACCAAGCGGACTGCGGTCGGTCAGCGTCCCGGCGCCGATCGCGAAGTCCTCGAGGCTGGGCACACATGAGCCTCGCCGTGCGCGACGAGACGCTGACCGAGCTCATGGACGATCCGGACTGCGACCCGGACCGGTTGCGCGCGACCCTCCGCCGGTTCGATCTCGTGAACCGGCTCGTCTCGGGCTGGGGTGCGATCTACCAGACGGTTCTGCGGCCCTATCTCGCAGGCCTCGATGGACCGGGGCGCGTACTCGACCTCGGCTCCGGCGGGGGAGACCTGGTGTGCCGACTCGCCGAGCTGGCGCGCCGCGACGGTCTGGACGTGCACTGGGTCGGCGCCGACCCCGATCCCCGCGCGCACGAGGTCGCCATCGCGCGCGAGTCGGCGCCCGAAGTGAGCTTCCGATGTGTGGATGCAGGTGGCCTCGTGGAGGAGGGCGAGCAATTCGATCTCGTGGTCTCGAACCATGTCCTCCACCACCTCGGTTCCGACCTCGACCGGTTCTGCGCCGACTCACGCGCCCTGGCGAAGGTCCTCGTCGTCCACGGCGACATCGCACGGAACCGACTCGCCTACGGCCTGTATGCCACCGGCATCCTTCCCCTCGCGCCCGGCACCTTCCTGCTCACCGACGGATTGCGCTCCATTCGCCGCAGCTACACGCCCGACGAACTCCAGGACGCGCTCAATCGACACGACCCGGGGGCGTGGTCGGTGCGGACCGCGGCACCCTTCCACCTTCTGGCCATCGCGCCGGGCGCCGGGTGACGGCGGTGCGGGGCGACGCGGAGGTCATCGTGATCGGTGCAGGCCCCGTCGGCATGCTCGTCGCCGGCGAGCTGACCCGGCACGGCGTCGACGCCCTCGTGCTGGAGCGTCGCGAGAGCCCGGGCGGCGGCACCCGCGCGATCGGCGTGCACGCGCCGGCGCTCGCCGCGCTCGAGCCGTCCGGAGTGACGGCGCGCCTCCTGGAGCACGTCGTCGAAGTCCGTCGGGGTGAGGCGCGGGCGGGCGGACGCGTTCTCGGTGTGGTGCGCTTCGATCGCCTGTCGACGCGCTTCCCGTTCGTGGCGACGCTGCCGCAGTCGGCGACCGTGTCGGAGCTCGCCGCCGGCGTTCCGCGGGTGCGCCGGGGGGTGACGGTGGAACGCGTCCGCCGGGATGGTGATGCCGTGCACGTCGTGGGCAGAGCCGGTGCTGAGCTGTTCGAGCTGGCAGCCCGGTTGGTGATCGTCGCCTCGGGGGCGAGCGGACGGGATCTCGTGTACCGTCGGCAGGCGCTGCGGGGCCGCGAGTACCGCGACCGCTATCTGATGGCAGACATCGCGGTCAGCCCGGATGCCGACGCCGCCGCCGGCATGCGAACCGGTGGCACGTCCGGCGCCCCGCCCGTCGTCGACCCGCATCCGGATGCCGACGTCGCCGTCGTCCACCTCGACGGCATCGGCGTCCTCGAGTCGTTCCCCCTGCCGGGCGGCGTGCGCCGATTCGTCGCGTGGGACCCGCCCGATGCCGACCCGGCGCCCGCATCGCGTGGGGGACGGTTGCGCGCCGCGCTCCGGGTGCGTGGCGAACACACGGCGGCTGATCGGGTCAGTGAGGTGACCGCGTTCGGCGTGCGTCGCCTCGTCGCGCCGCGTCTGTGCAACGGACGTGTCTTCGTCATCGGTGACGCCGCGCACGAGGTGAGCCCGATCGGCGGCCAGGGCATGAACCTCGGACTCCTCGACGCCGTCGGTCTCGCTCCGCTGCTCGCGACCTGGCTGCGAACCGGGGTCGCGCCCGACCCGGCGCTTCGCCGCTGGGAGCATCGCCGTGTCGCCTCAGCACGCACCGCGGCGCGGCTGGCGGCTGTCAACACCGCACTGGGTCGCGCCCTTCCGTCGCCGCTCGACATGGCACGACGCTCCGTCGTGCGGGCGATGCTCGGTCCGGCGACGGAGCATCTCTTCGCCCGCGCCTATGCGATGGGCTTCGATCGCGGCGCGTGATCGCGTGCGGCCCGCTCAGCCGCTCAGGTCTCCGCCCGACGCGACGAGCTGGACAGCGAGGAGGAGGGCCGCGAGCATCACGAGGCGGAAGAGCACTCGGCTGGGTGGTCGCACGACCGCGCGCACCAGGGTCAGCAGCGCGACGACGACCACGGCGGCGAAGAAGACCCACGACAGCGGTGTCACTGCAGCGACATCGCCGGACGTCGGCCCGAGGAGCACAGCGACGGCACCGCCGACCACCGCCAGTGCGGCCATGACCGCCGAGACGCGTGGCCCCAGCCGGTGCGGCAGACCGCGAATCCCGGTGTGCGCGTCGTCATCCAGGTCGGGCAGCACATTCGTGAGGTGCACGGCGGCACCCAGCGCGGCCCCTGCGATCCACGCCCACCCGGCGGCGACAGTCGGCTCGGCCGACGACAGCGTCGCCAGTGATGGGAAGATGCCGAAACTCACCAGAAAGGGCACGATCGAGAACGCGGTGGCCTTCAGACCCGCGTTGTAGGCCCAGGCGCAGCCCAGCGCGAGGGCGTGCGCCGCCAGCATCCGCCACCCCAGCGGCAACGACAGGACCAGGGCGAGCGCCAGGGTGACGAACGCCGCAACGGTCGCGGTCCGGTCGCTCACTTCGCCGCGCGCGACCGGCTTGTCCGTACGCCCGACTGCGCGGTCCCGGGCTGCATCGAACGCGTCGTTCGACAGTCCGACCGACAGCTGACCGCACAGCACCGCGGTGGTGAGCAGGATCAAGCGCCAGAACTCGAGTCCCACGGCGAGTCCGAGAGCCAGCGCGAGCGCGGTCACCACGAGCGTGGGGCCGGGGTGGGACGATCCCCACAGCGCTCGCCATGTTCTCGTGGACGGCGCCATGGACGTTCTCCTCGGTCGGGCGGATCTGCTGCACACGACAGTAGCGCCGGCCTCCACCAGGTCGGGATCTGTCAGCAGGTGATTCGTCCGCGTCGCGTTCGACCCGCCCTACAGCGGCCGGACCCGCAGCCAGACGAACCCGTACGGCGGCAGCGCGATGCCGTCATCGAGATCGACGTCGACCCCGTGGACGAGGTCTCGCCCGGCGCGGTCGAAGCCCGACAGGGTGAGCGGATCGATGAGCGCCTGGTGGTCGCCGACATTCGCGAGCACCAGGACCACGGCGCCGTCGCCCGGGCGCTGGTAGCCGACCACGGTCGCCGCCGGCACGTGGAACCCGATGAGCTCGTCGCCGGCGAACTCCGGCGTGGCCTGGCGCACCGCGATCAGCTTCGTGAGACGCCGGAAGATGCGGCCGGCCGCGGTGCCGGCATCCATCCGCTCGGCGTAGCGATCGCGCGGCTTGTTGCCGCGGTGCACCCAGCTCGCGTCGTGGCGCCGCTCGGGATCATCGGCGTAGGTGGGGTCGTTCAGCTGCGCGACCTCGTCGCCCAGGTACAGCATGGGCACACCACCCGTCGACAGGGCGATCGCGTGCGCGAGCACGACGCGATCCTCGCCGCCCGGGTGGCCCGCCTCGACCCCGGCGAGGGATGCCGTCGTGCCGGCCACCCGGGCACCTGCGGCATCGGGGGAGGGCACGCCGCGAGCGAAGCTGCGCGGTGCCCGGCCGAGGTAGAACTCCGTGAGGAAGCGCCGATGCGCGTCGTCGATGCCGAGCCCGGCGTCATCGGCGACCGTCCAGTCCAGGGCATCCTGGTCGCGGACGACGGACACCCGGGCGGCGGTGTCCGGCAGCGGCGGGCGGGTCTCGACCGCGCGCTGCAGACGGCGCGGATCGCGCGTGGCCAGCGCGTCCCACAGCAGCATCGGCAGGACGTGGTCGTCGGCCAACCGGCATCCACTCGGCCCGGCGAGCACCACCGCCGGCGCGGCGATCGCGAGCACCGCCGCCAGCACCGCGATCTCGTCCGGATCGCCCGCGACGCGCAGCACCTCCACACCCAGGTTCGCGAGCGCCAACGCAGCGGCGACAGGTTCGGGGCCGGCCGGCACGTCGAGCGACAGTGAGATGCCCGCCAGCCGCAGATCGGACGCCAGCTCGGCCAGCCGCGCCATGCTTCCGACGCTCGGATCCACGGTGTGAGGGTCAGCGAGCACGCCCAGGAGGTGCAGCACAGTGACGTCGAGCTCACGGAGATAGCCGAGCTCATCGCGCATGCCGGCGAGGTTGCCGGCATACCGGTCGGGGAAGCAGACGGCGCCCAACATGCGCTCGGCGCGCAGCCAGCCCGGGTCGGCCTCACGTCGCCCGTCGAGCACCTTCAGATCGAGCGAGCGCAGATTCCAGGAGGTGGATGCCGTGGCCGCCGACTGCGCGAGCCGCTCCTGGTCGCCGCTGGTCTGGGCGATCGCCGCGTGCAACCCGGGCAGGCCGGCCTCGAGCCGGGCCCGGAATGTCTCGTCGACGTACCCCGCCGCGTCGACGGCGGCCAGGACGGCCGGGCGGTCAGCGTCGACCGTGGCGAGCATGGTCATGGCGATGAGCTCCTCCTGCCTCCACACTAGGGGGAGGCCCCCGTGCGTGCGACGGCCGGCCGAGACGTCGAACGGAGCACGCCATGAACCTCCTCCAGATCGCGCAGCATGCGGGCGACCTCGACCGCGCCGCCGACTTCTACACCGTGCTGCTCGAGGGTCCGCCGCTTGCCCGGTTCGATGAGCCCGGCCTGCTGTTCTTCGATCTCGACGGCGTGCGGCTGCTGCTCGACACGGCCGCGCCCTCGGCGCTGGTCTACCTGCGCGTCGACAACGTGCACGAAACGCTCGAGCGACTGGGTGGTCTCGTCGAGGTCGTGACGGCGCCGCACGTGATCTTCACCCACGACTCGGACCTGCTCGGCCCGGAGGGTCACGAGGAATGGCAGGCGTTCATCCGCGACTCGGAGGGCAACACCGTGGCGCTCGTGGCGTTCCAGAAGCCCTGACCTGTGGCGCCTTGCGGTGAGCGCGTGTCCGCGGCACGCGCCACGTGAGTTCGGTTGGCGCGTGCGCCGGGAACCGCCGTGTCCATTCCGGCCGGCGCGCCAACTCTGTGATTGACCTGATGGCTTGGTTGGCGCTCGCGCCGGGTATCTGGCATCCATTCCCGGCGGGCGTGCCAACTGACCGCGCCCCGCGTGCGCCCTCTGACCGGAGTACGAGCGGCTCAGTCCCGGGTGAGCACGTTGTCGAAGAAGGCGTGGATCGTCGCGTGCAGTGCCGCCGTGGCCGCGTTGTCGATCGTGCCGGCGTGCCCGCCTTCGACCGGCTCGAGGTAGTAGACCTCGGCATCCGTCTCCTGCGTCAGGCGCGCGGCCATCTTGCGCGCCTGCACCGGGCCGACGCGGTCATCGCTCGCGGCGGCGTAGATGAGCGACGGCGGATACGCCTGCTGCGGGTCGATCAGGTGGTACGGCGAGAACGTGCGGATGAACTCCCAGTCGTCGGGATCGTCGGGGTCGCCGTACTCGGCGATCCAGCTGGCGCCGGCCGAGAGCCGCGTGTAGCGGCGCATGTCGAGCAGCGGCACGCCGCACACGATCGCGCCGAAATCCTCGGGGTACTGGGTGAGCATGTTGCCGACGAGCAGTCCGCCGTTGCTGCGCCCATGGCATCCGATCTGCGCGGGCGTCGACACCCCGCGGGCGAAGAGATCGCGCGCGACGGCGGCGAAGTCCTCGTACGCGCGGTGACGGTGCTCGCGCAGCGCCGCGAGGTGCCAGTCGGGGCCGAACTCGCCACCGCCGCGGATGTTCGCGACGACGAACACGCGCCCCTTCTCGAGCCACGCCGGGCCGACGAGGTTCTGGTACTCGGGCGTGAGGGCGTGCTCGAACCCGCCGTACCCGCTCATGAGCACCGGCAGTGCGCCGTCGCGTTCGCGGGGGCCGACTTCGAAGTAAGGGATGCCGGTGCCGTCGGCGCTGGTCGCCCAATGCTGCGTGGCGACGAGGCCGGTGGCGTCGAACGCCGCGTTGCCGCGCTGCACGACGCGGGGGTCAGGGGCCACGGCGTCGGTGACGAGGAGCGTCGGGGGAGTGAGGAACCCGCGGGCGACGACCCACAGTTCATCGTCCTCGTCAGCGTCGGCGGTCACCACGCTCGCCGAGAACAGGTCGTCGGTGCCGAGGGCGAAGGGCAGCGGCGTGGTCTCGGCTTCGGCGCCAGGTTCGCCGGCGAGCAGCGCGGCCGGGTCGAGGGCGCACAGGCCGGACTGCACGCGGTCGAGCACCGTGAGCACGAGGCGGGTGCGCGTCCAGTTCCAAGTCTCGAGCACGGCGTGTTCGGTCGGGGCGAAGGCGACACGCAGCGCCGAGCCGTCGCCGGTCGTGAGCGTTTCGAGCGGGCCGACCAGCAGCGTTCCGGCGGGGTACGCGGTGCCGCCGACCTGCCACGGGGTGGTGGTGCGCACGGCCACCAGTTCACCGTGGATGTCGACGTGGGCGTCCTGCGGTGCCTGGATCTTCACCGGGTCGGCCGCGGCCGCGGCATCCCACACCCACAGTTCGGAGTGGAAGAAGTCATGGGCGACGACCACCACCGCGGTGTGGCGGTCGCCGGTGTGGTCGACGTCCGCGAAGACGCCGACGTCGGCGTGGTCGCCCTCGACGATCGTGGGGGCGTCAGCCAGCGCGGTGCCACGTCGCCACACGCGTGCCGAGATCGGGTAGCCCGAGTCGGTGATGCCGCCGCCGTCGAGGGCGCTCGCGATCAGGAGCGTGTCGCTGTCCAGCCACGCGACACGATGCTTGTGCGCATCGAGCTCGAACGGGTGGTCGTCGACGAACGCGACCGCGTCGAGGTCGAACTCGCGCAGCACGACCGCGTCGCCGCCGTCGGGGCTCAGGCGCAGCAGGGCACGGCGGCTGCCGGCGGGACCGTGGACGGCGCCGCCGAAGCTCCATGCGGTGCCCTCGGCCTGGCCGAGTGCGTCGAGATCGAGCAGCGTCTCCCACTCCGGCTCGCCTGCGGTGAACGCTTCGCGCGTCGTGCGACGCCAGAGACCGCGCGGATTCTCGGCGTCACGCCACAGGTGGTACATGAGGTCCCCGTGCCGCGACGGGACGATGAGCCGGTCCGGGTCATCGAGGACGTCGCGTAGCCGCTGCTCGAGGGCGCTGTCGTGGAACGCCGCCTCGGTCTCGGCGGTGCGCGCGGCCGCCCACGCGAGCGCGTCGGGGGCGTTGATGTCCTCGAGCCAGAGGTGCGGGTCGATGGGTTCGGGTGCGTGCGTGGCGTCTTCGGCGGCGTGGGCGGTCACTCCGACAGCCTATGGCGCGCGTAGCCTGGACCCGTGAGCGCATACGTCTCGGCGTTCGAGCTGTTCTCCATCGGAGTAGGACCCTCGAGCTCCCACACTGTCGGGCCGATGCGGGCTGCCCGCGACTTCGCCGCCCGGCTGTCCGCATCGGGCGCGCTGCCCTCCGTGACGCGGGTGGGGTGCGTGCTGTACGGCTCCCTCGGCGCGACCGGCATCGGTCATGGGACACCGGATGCCGTGGTCGCAGGCCTCCAGGGACACGCACCCGACACGGTGGATCCCGCTGCCGTGCGCGCGGCCTGGACGGACTGGCCCTCCGGCCGCGACCTGCAGGTGGACGGCACGCACCCGGTACCGTTCGCCAAGACCGACGTCGAGTTCGCGCCGCGCACACGCTTACCCGGTCACCCGAATGCGATGACGCTGCGCGCGCTCGCCGCCGACGGCGCGGTGATCGCCGAGGATACGTACTACTCCGTCGGCGGCGGGTTCATCCGCCGTGAGGGCGAGCCGGAGCGGGTGGTCGTGGCGGCGTTCCCGCTCGCGTTCGACTCGGCCGAAGAACTCCTCGCCCTCTGCGACGAGCGCGGCATCTCGATCGCCGAAGCGGCCCGTCTCAACGAGGAGGCGCTGCGCGGTGAGGCTCAGGTCGCGGCCGGCCTCGACGCGATCTGGGATGCCATGGCCTCGTGCGTCGACGCGGGACTTGCCACTGCGGGTGAACTCCCCGGCATCCTGCGCGTGAAGCGTCGCGCCGCGATGATCCGCTCCCAACTGGAGGAAGCCGAGGCCGACGGGCATCGCGAGCTGCCGGGGGAGTGGCTGGGGGCCTTCGCGCTCGCGGTCAACGAGGAGAACGCGTCCGGCGGTCGTGTGGTGACCGCGCCCACCAACGGCGCGGCGGGAATCGTGCCGGCGGTGGCGATGTACTGGTGGCGGTTCCTCGCCGACTCGGGGCTCGGCGTGGGCAACGCCGTCACGCCGCACGGTGAGCTGGTCGGATCGGCGCTTCTCGGTTTCGGGGGAGCTGCACCCGAGGTTCGCGGTGAGGTGCTCCGCGACGACGAGGCCGTCATGGAGGCGAACGGGCGCCGTGGCATCCGCCGCTTCCTATTGACCGCGACTGCACTCGGGTCGCTGTTCAAGGCGAACGCGTCGATCTCTGGAGCCGAGGGTGGATGTCAGGCCGAAGTCGGGTCGGCATGTGCGATGGCCGCCGGGGGACTGACCGCGGTGATGGGCGGCACGAACCGGCAGATCGAGAACGCGGCCGAGATCGCGATGGAGCACCACCTCGGCCTCACGTGCGACCCCGTGGGCGGGCTCGTCCAGATCCCGTGCATCGAGCGCAACGCGGTGGCCGCGTCGACCGCCGTGACCGCCGCGCGACTCGCGCTGCGCGGCGACGGCAGTCACTATGTCTCGCTCGATGCCGTCGTCGAGACCATGCGCCAGACGGGCATCGACATGTCGACGAAGTACAAGGAGACCAGCGAGGGCGGCCTCGCCGTCAACGTCGTCGAGTGCTGAGCGCTGGGTGCTGGTATTTCAGCGCGGTGCCAAAGGCCCCGCCCGCTCACAACGTTGGCGCGTCGGCGGGATACGCCGAGGGAGTTTCCGTCCTGAGCGCCAACTGGAGTTTCGGCCCGGCGCCGACTGGCCCGAGCCCCACGGCCGCGCGCAGATCAGGTGGCCCGTGACGCGCGCGCACCCTGTGGACGCCACCCTCGACGCATCAGGACTGCCCGCACCATATCTGCGGCCTGGGGCCGCCGGCCCCGGATATGTCGCGACGTGCATCGCACCACGTCCCAGTCGTTCGCCGCGTATGCCGCGTACTTCGCGATGTCGCGATCCCATTGCACCCGTGTCACGCGGTGGTGATCGCCCTCGATCTCGACCGCCGTGCGGAACTGCGGGTATGCGGCATCGCTGATGCCCACCAGCTTTCCGCCCGCATCGCGGACTTCGAAATCGAGTTCGGGGTCGGGCAGGTCACTGGCCTCGACGCACAACCGCCACTCCGTTTCCAGCACCGACATGCTCCCGGTGCGGATCACGGGCAGGGCCTCGCGCAATCGTGCGATGCCGTAGCGCCGGCCGGCGTCGGCGGCGACGCGCAGCTGCGCGATCGTCGCGAGTTGGCGCGTCGGCTGGCGCCGGCCCCGGTCATCGCGCGGTACACGCACGATCGCGTCACCGATGACCACGAGTTCAGGCACGCTGAGGTCGCGTCCGAGGAGCGCCCACGTCGATGCCGGGGTGGCCACGCGCAGACCCTCGTGCTCGCGGACGAATGCGCGCCCGAGCCCCACCTGCACGGAGCGGATGCCAGGCCGTCTCAACGCGCGATGCGGCGAGAACACGCCGACCTCGATGTCCGCGGACGCTGCCGCCTCGGCGTCGAGGAATGGCAGCCCGAGGATCGCCAAGGCACTCGTGGCGATGTAGAAGGCGTGCGGCGGCAGCAAGAGGCTGTGAGCGCGAAGCTTCGTCAGGATCGCGGTGCGCGCAGCCCGGTCGCGCGCGAGCGGGGCATCGGGATCGTCGTCTTCGACCGGGTCCGGCGGCCGAGAGCGCACGCCGCGGAATGGCCGATCGAGATCGTGGGCGCTCAGCCGTCCGGCGGTGAGGCCGAGGCTGCGGGCATGTGCTGACAGGAAGACGTTCGGCAGGTCGACGGGCAGAGGGCGGGCAGGTCGCGGCATCCCTCCACCTTCTTCACATCGGATGGCGAGTGGATGCCGCAGCGCCCACTCCGTGGACAGTTCGACGTGGAGCGCGGGTGTGGAGGAGGCGCTGTTCGCCGATCGCGAACCGTTAGCACTCTGGCATGCCGAGTGCTAATCTGAACCTAGTTGAGCCGTGGTGACTCAACTTTCAGACCAAGGAGAAACAGGAGAGAACAATGGCCACCTATGACCCGTTCCGTGACCTCGATCGACTCGCGTCGAGCCTCTTCGACACGCGCCGCGGTCCGCGCCGCATGCCGATGGACCTCTACCGCGACGGCGACCACTACGTGCTGTCCGCCGACCTTCCGGGCATCGACCCGGGCTCGGTCGACATCGACGTCGACGGCCAGCTGCTGACGATCCGCGCGGAGCGCACTCTGCACTCCGGCGATGATGTCAAGTGGATCACCCGCGAGCGCGAGGCAGCGAGCTTCCTGCGCCAGCTCAACCTCGGCCAGGGCATCGACACCGAGAGCATCGCCGCCAACTACAGCAACGGCGTGCTCACGGTCACCATCCCGGTGAGCGAGAAGGCCCGGCCGCGCAAGGTGCAGGTCGTCGCCGGCAACGATGCGCCGACGATCCGGGCGCACGAGTCCAGCGACGCGCCGCAGGTCGTCGAGCAGTAGGACTCTCGGCGCCGGGTTCCCGCCGCCGCCCAGGTCGTGCACCCCGGCATCCACACACGACACCGCCCCGCGTCCACTTCGGACCGGGGTGGTGTCGTATGCGCTGACTCGGTGGGCGCTGGGGTTGGGAATGGATGCCGGGTATCCGGCGCAAGCGCCAACTCAGACCGCGCACGCCCCGGCGCCGCACAAGCGCTGGCCGCGTCTCCCGGCGGGCATAGAATCGAAGCACCCGAATCGCCACGGACAGAAGCAAGGATGCCGATGACCGACCGCACCGCTGTGCCGTCCCGACCATGAGACCTACGAAGACTTCGCGGTCATCGAGCAGGGTCAACGACCGGCTGCGCGCCGCGACAGGAGGTCCCGCATGACCGAGCGTGAACTCACCGTCCCCGTCTCCCTCACCCTGCCCGACGGGCGGCTGAACACTGATGCCATCGGCTGGGCCCGCACGCCGCTCGTCGACACCGCCGGCATCGGCCGCGGCCGCGGGCGCAACAAGCGGTGGGAATACTGGAACGTCATGACCCCGACGCACATCGTCGCACTGACGGTGTCGTCGATCGACTACGCCGCCGTGCACGAAGTCTGGATCTTCGAGCGCGCGACCGAACGCACCTGGGCGAAGAGCGCGACGAGGATCCCGGCCAAAGAGGTCGAGCTGTCCGCCTCGCTCGGCACCGGACTGACCGTCGCGCGGGCGAAGGGCCTCGGCATCACCGTCACCCCGACGCCGGACGGCCAGCGCTGGCGGCTGCACGCCGAGATTCCGGATGCCGGGTTCGACATCACCGTGAACCGCCCGGCCGGCCACGACTGGCTGGCCGTGATCGTGCCGTGGTCGCGCCGCCGGTTCCAGTACACGGTCAAGGACGTCGCCCTCCCGGCATCCGGAACCATCACGACGAACGGCGTGACGCACCCGGTGCCGGCGGGTTCGTGGGCGGTGCTCGATCACGGCAGGGGGCGCTGGCCGTACGACGTCAGCTGGAACTGGGGCGCCGGGGCCGGCAGCACCGCCGACGGGCGGATCATCGGCATCCAGGTAGGCGGGCAGTGGACCGAGGGCACCGGATCGACCGAGAACGGCGTCGTCGTGGAGGGCGTGCTGCACAAGATCTCGCAGCAGCTGGTCTGGGACTACGACATCGCGCAGCCGCTGCGACCGTGGCGGATCAGCGGTGGGGGACTGGATGCCACGCTCACGCCGTTCTACACGAAGCGCTCGCGCACGAACCTCGGCATCGTGTCATCGCGCACCGACCAGTGCTTCGGCGTCTGGTCGGGCACGTTCGACACCGGCGAAGAGGCCGTCGTCTTCGACGGGGTCGAGGGGTTCGCGGAGGACGTACACAACCGCTGGTGAGTGGAGTGGGTTGCTGCGTCACGGTGATGCCGCGTGCGGTTCGCATAGTTGGCGCGTGCGCCGGGTATGGATGCCGGGTTCCCGGCGGTGGCGCCAACTGAGCGTGCGTGCGGTTCGCATAGTTGGCGCGTGCGCCGGGTATGGATGCCGGGTTTCCGGCCGCGGCGCCAACTGAGCGCGCGTGCGGTTCGCATAGTTGGCGCGTGTGCCGGGTATGGATGCCGGGTTTCCGGCCGCGGCGCCAACTGAGCGTGCGCGTGAGTGGCACCAAGCCGGGTCGATCTCGATGCGGGGAATGAGTCGTAGGCTGGCGCCATGACCGAGACCGCGCCCAAGCCGCGCCGGCGCGGGCGCCCGCGGGGCGGATCGGACGCGCGTGAGCGTATCCTCGCAGCCGCGGCCGACGAGTTCGGGGCGCACGGCTACGACGCGGCGACCATGCGCGCGATCGCCGCCCGCGCCGATGTCGATGCGGCGCTCGTGCATCACTACTTCGGGACCAAAGCCGACCTGTTCGCCGCGTCGGTGGGCATGCCGCTGCGTCCCGACCGGGCGGTGCCGCTGATCCTCGCCGGGCCGCGCGACGAGGTCGGCGCCGGCATTGTGCGCTTCGTGCTCGAGCAGATGGAAGACCCCGGCACCCGCAAGCGGGCCGTCGCGCTGCTGCGCACGAGCATCGGCAACCGCATGGCCACGCCGCTGCTCGCGGAATTCCTGCAGCGGGAACTCATCGGGCGCATCGCGAAATCGCTCGGCGCTCCCGACGCCGAGCTGCGCGCCTCGCTGGTCGGCAGTCAGATCGCGGGGCTGCTGATGGCGCGGTACATCGTGAAGCTCCCGGCGCTGGCCGGCGCCTCGATCGATGACCTCGTCGCCCGCGTGGGTCCGACCGTGCAACGCTACCTCGACGACTGAAGCTGCATCCGCCGAGGGCGCCTTGACTCGCGGCATCCATCGGCGCACAATTCATCACATGATGAATAACTCGGACGAGCCGAAGCCCGCCACCCGCCGGGCGATGCGCACGGCCGCCGTGGCGGTCCGCGACCTGCACGTCCGACGCGATCACACCGAGGTGTTCGCCGGACTCGACGTCGACATCGCCGTCGGGCGCATCACCGGCCTCCTCGGTCCGTCCGGCTGCGGCAAGACGACGCTGATGCGCTCGATCGCGGGTGTGCAGAAGGTCGCGAGCGGCACGGTGACAGTCCTCGGAGCGCCCGCCGGCAGTGCGCGCTTGCGGCGCCGGGTCGCCTACGACACCCAGGCGGCATCGGTGTACGCCGATCTGACGATCCGGCAGAACATCGCCTACTTCGCGCGGCTGATCGGCGCTCGTCGCACAGACATCGACCGGGTCATCGATCAGACCGGGCTGCGCGATCAGGCCGGTCAGACCGTGGCATCCCTCAGCGGCGGGCAGGAGAGCCGCGTCTCGCTCGCCGTCGCCATGCTCGGGTCCCCCGAGCTCATCGTGCTCGACGAGCCGACGGTGGGCCTCGATCCGCTGCTGCGCGCAGAACTGTGGGACGTGTTCCGCGCGCTCGCCGGCGCCGGCGCCACGCTGCTGATCTCGAGCCATGTCATGGACGAAGCACTGCGCTGCGACCACCTGCTCCTCATGCGCGCCGGGCGCCTGGTCGCCGACACGACGCCCGACGCGCTGCTGGCTGACACCGGCGCACCCGATCCCGAC
Organism: Microbacterium invictum; assembly: GCF_014197265.1. Classification (NCBI taxonomy): domain Bacteria; kingdom Bacillati; phylum Actinomycetota; class Actinomycetes; order Micrococcales; family Microbacteriaceae; genus Microbacterium; species Microbacterium invictum. The sequence goes on from NZ_JACIFH010000001.1 coordinate 3,562,380, forward strand.
GCGGCGTTCCTCGCCCTCATCGAACGGGATGCCGCCGCATGAACGCCGTCCACACGTTCGCCACTGCGGGCCGCGTACTGCGGCAGCTCAGTCACGACCCGCGCTCGATCGCGCTCATGCTCATCGCGCCGAGCCTGCTCGTCGGCCTGTTCGCCTGGCTGTTCAGTGAGCAGGAGGGCGTGTTCGACCAGTTCGGCGGGCCGATCCTGGCGCTGTTCCCGTTCGTGATCATGTTCCTCATCACCTCGATCACGACCCTGCGCGAGCGCCGCAGCGGCACCCTCGAACGTCTCATGACGACACCGCTCGGCAAGGCCGACTTCATCATCGGGTACGCCCTCGCATTCGGGCTGATGGCGACGGTGCAGGCGATCGTGACGGTGGCGTTCGCGGTGTATGTCTGCGGGCTCGAGGTGACCGGGCCGCTGTGGCAGCTGGGGCTGGTGGCGGTGGTGGATGCCATTCTCGGCACCGCGCTGGGGCTGCTCGCGAGCGCGTTCGCGCGCACAGAATTCCAGGCGGTGCAGTTCATGCCGGTGCTGGTGTTTCCGCAGATCATCCTGGGGGGCCTGTTCATGCCACGCGACCAGATGCCCGAGGTGCTCGAGGCCATCAGCAACTGGCTGCCGCTGAGCTACGCCATCGACGCGGTTGCCGCCGTCAGTGCGGGCGACGAGGGCTGGGACCTCTACCGCCCGCTGCTGATCATCGTGGCCTTCGCCGCCGGCGCACTCATCCTCGCCGCGCTCACGCTGCGCCGTCGCACCGCCTGAGGCGGGTGCCGGGGCGGGTGGATGCCGGAGCTCAGCGCTGGTTGCGCAGCTTGGCCGTGATGGTCCGCAGCTGGCTGAGTTCGTCGTCGCTCAGCACCGACATCCGGTCGGCGATCGCTCGACCGTGGATGGTCGCGAGACGCCGGAACGCTGCGGCGCCCTCGGCGGTCGCAATCAGGATCGCCCCGCGCCCGTCGGCCGGGTCGGGTGTCTTGGTGATGAGGCCACGGACGACCATGCGGTCAACCAGCCGCGAGACGCTGGGCTGGCTGATCAGCATGTTGGCGGTGACGTCGCGCAGCCGCGCGGCATAGCCGTCTCCGCGGGTGACGGTGAGGAGGACGTCATATTCCGCCTGTGCCAGCTCCCCGTCGTGGAAGGCGTCGTTGATCTCATCGAACACCTCGTGCTGAGCGCGGAACAGGCTCTCCCACGCGGCGATGGCGAGACGACGGTCAGTCATGGCGTCAACTGTAGCGGGCCGCATAGGGTGGTCGGCATGCGTCGATTCCTGGGTGCGCTGTCGGCCGCGGCGGTGGGAATCCTGGCATCCATTGCTCTTGCGACTCCTGCCGCAGCGGATGTGGACGACTTCACGTTCGACAGCATGACCGTGGACTACACCCTGACGCGCGCAGACGACGGGACGAGCCGGCTCGAGGTCGTCGAGGAGTTCGTCGCGCGATTTCCGGATGCCGACCAGAATCGCGGCATGCGGCGGGCGATCCCCGATACGTACAACGGGCAGCCGCTCAAGCCGCGGCTGGTGTCGATCACCGACGGCGAAGGCAATGCTCGTGCGGCCGAGAGCGACTCCGAGGACGGCACGTTCGTGATGACGTCGCGAGCCGATGACTATGTGCACGGCGCCCAGACATACGCGTTCACGTACACGCTCGAGAACGTGACGTGGGTCTTCCGCGATACCGGGCTCGAATTCAACTGGGATGTGAACGGCGTCGACTGGTCACAGCCCTTCGGGGATGTGACCGCGCGGCTGCACCTGGATGCAGAACTGGCCGACCAGCTGACCGGGAAGTGGGCGTGCTACGCCGGCCCGCAGGGCGCGAAGCAATCGTGTGACTCGATCGACACGGCACCAGCCGACGGCGGCGGAGTGACGCTGACGGCGACGCAGCGCGAGCTCGCCCCGCACGAGACGCTCACCGTGGCGGCCGGCTTCGCGGACGACACGTTCACGCTGTTCGACACCTCCTTCCTCGCGACACCAGCCGGGTGGGTACAGGCGGCCGGTGGCATCGCGGCGCTGGGCGCCGGCGGTTTGGCGCTGTGGTCACGACGCAAGTATCTGCGTGATGAACCGGGCCGCCCGACGATCATCGCCGAGTACACGCCGCCACCGGGGATGGATGCGCTGGAGAGTGCGGTCCTGCTGCACAAGACGTCGAAGGCGATTCCGGCAGAGGTTCTCGAGCAGGCCGTCGTCGGCTCGATCCGCATCGTCGAAGGCCCCCAGAAGTTCTGGGGCGGGTCGAAGCTCATCGCCGAACTGGTCGATCCCTCGCGCGCCGACGGCGATGGGCGCATGCTGCTTGACGGACTCTTCCCCGAGGGTGTTCCTGGTGCGCAGTACACGTTCGGCTCGCAGGATCAGCGACTGTCGAAGGTCGCGCAGAGCATCGTGAAAGCGGCGGAGCAGGAGCTGAAGAACCGCGGTCTGCGCCGCACAGTGCCGGCCACGGCGCGGGTGGTGCCCATGATCACCGCGGCGATCGCTGCAGCGATCATCTTCATCGCGGGCGCCATCGCACTCGATGGCGGCGCGAGCGCGGCGTGGCCGGTCGTGCTGATGGTCGTCGGCGGAGTGATCTGCGCGGCCGCGATGCTGTCGGTCTTGAGCGTGCCGCTGACGTCGGCGGGGTCGGAGGTGCGCGACCATCTCAAGGGGCTGCAGGAGTTCATCGAGTGGGCCGAGGCAGATCGGATCCGCATGCTGCAGTCACCCGCCGGCGCGGAGCGGAGGCCCGTGGATACGCGTAACCCGCGCCAGATGCTGCACATGTACGAGTCCCTTCTGCCCTACGCGGTCGTGTTCGGCCAGGAGAAGGAATGGGCGGCACATCTCGCCGTGCTCTATGCGGCGAACCGTGCCGCAGGCCCGGTGTGGTACTACGGCGAAGGGGCGTTCGACGCCGGTTCGTTCGCGTCCGGCATCAGCACGCTGTCGTCGGCAGCATCGTCCTCGTCATCCACCTCGGGCGGTTCGTCCGGTGGTGGCTCCGCAGGCGGCGGAGGCGGCGGGGGAGGGGGCGGCGGGGTCTGACCCACCGCCACCCTCGTCGCCGAACCCGATCAGGCGACAGGGCACGGGCAGGAAATGCTGGCCTGCATGCCGATCGGACGAGGCCACGCGCTGCGCTCGCGATTCGCGGCGCGTGAGCGTCGCGGGACGGGCGCTGCCACGGCAGCGGCTTCGGCGGCGATCGCGTCCTGGCGTTCCCGCATCATGGCGATACGCGCCAGGTCACGGTCGCGGATTTCGGACTCGAGACGGTATTGCATCTCGGCGGCGGTGACGAGCAAGAGCATGATGTCCTCCGGTCTGTTCCGATCACCTCAACCTAGGAGGGGGTTCCGACATTGCCGGATGACCGCACCCTGGCAGGAATCCTGCGACGGTAGGCAGTCAGTGGCATCCGCGTGTCACGGGGTCACGGGGCTGTACGCGACCATCCAGTCGATGCCGAAACGGTCGGTGAGCATGCCGAAGCGTCCGCCCCACGGGGGCGTGTCGAACGGCATGACGACCGTGCCGCCGTCGGCGAGCGCTTCCCAGAACTGCTGCAGCTGCGCCTCGTCGTCGCCGCTGATCGAGACGGACACGCCGGCGGGCGGCGTGTAGTCCATGCGGGCGGGGGTGTCGGATGCCATCAGCACGAACCCCTGGGGCGTCGTGAGCTGAGCGTGCATGAGGAGTTCGGCTTCGGGCGGGTCGGCCATGCCGGGGAAGTCCGCGAAGGTCGAGACGACGAGGTCGCCCCCGAACACATCGCGGTAGAAGGACATCGCCGCGCGGGCGGTGTCACGGAAGGAGAGGTAGGGGTTGAGAGTGGGCACGGCATCAGCCTGGCGCGGGGGTCCGACATCGCGCCACGACGCCGGCCGCCGATGGGCTGGGGCGGCCGGGGGCCGGGGACAGAGTAAGGGCCGGTCGGAGAGGCTCCCGACCGGCCCTTGTCCCTTGCACCAAGAGTGTCCTGCAATCACATGCCGGTAGCTGCCACAGCAAAACAACTACCGTGCTTGCACTCTATAACGGAAAGGTAACGAGGCACAAGGGTTTCTCGTTATCTTTTCGTGATGGTTTTCTCATGTGTCGCGTCTCACTCCAGCGGTCGGACTCTCACCGACCTGTCGAACCGTCTCAGTCCAATTGCCGCATTCTCGCTCCAGTCGTCAGAAGCGCGGCGTGTCGCCTGGCGCTGCTCGGCCGGTTCGGGCGCCGGCGCCGGGGCCTCCATCCCACCGTTCGTGGGCGCAGGCTCCCACGCGCTGCGCCGCTTCGCGGGGTCTGGCCGTCAGTAATCCGCGACACGCGCCAGGGGCCGCGGCATCGCCGCGGCCCCTGTCACGAGCGATCCAGCTCAGCCGAACTGGTTCATCGTGTTGTCCTTGCCGCCGGCCTTGAGCGCGGCGTCGCCGGCGAAGTACTCTTTGTGGTTGTCGCCGATGTCACTGCCCGCCATGTTCTGGTGCTTGACGGTGGCGATGCCCTCCCGGATCTCGCGGCGCTGAACGCCACGCACGTAGGCGAGCATGCCCTCGTCGCCGAAGTAGCCCTTGGCGAGATCATCCGTCGACAGAGCCGCGGTGTGGTAGGTCGGCAGCGTGATCAGGTGGTGGAAGATCCCGGCCTGCGCGGAACCGTCGCGCTGGAACGTGCGGATCATCTCGTCGGCCCGCTGCGCGAGCTCGGTGTCGTCGTATCCGGCGCTCATGAGATCGTCGCGATCGTAGGCCGAGACATCCTGGCCCCGCTCTGCGAGCTGGTCGTAGGCCTGCTGGCGGAAGTTGAGCGTCCAGTTGAACGAGGGGCTGTTGTTGTACACGAGTTTCGCGTTCGGGATGACCTTCCGGACCTCGTTCATCATGCCTGCGATCTGCGCGACGTGCGGCTTCTCCGTCTCGATCCACAGCAGGTCGGCGCCGTGCTGCAGCGACGTGATGCTGTCGAGCACGCAACGAGCCTCGCCGGTTCCCGAGCGGAACTGGAACAGGTTGCTCGGCAGACGCTTGGGACGCAGGAGCTTCCCGTCACGCTTGATGACGACGTCGCCGTTGTCCAGCTCGGCCGCCGAGATCTCCTCCACGTCGAGGAAGGAGTTGTACTGGTCGCCCAGGTCGCCGGGTTCGTGCGACACGGCGAGCTTCTGCGTGAGGCCGGCGCCGAGCGAGTCGGTGCGGGCGACGATGACGCCGTTGTCGATACCGAGCTCGAGGAACGCGTAGCGGACTGCGGTGAGCTTCGCGATGAAGTCCTCGTGCGGAACGGTGACCTTGCCGTCCTGGTGGCCGCACTGCTTCTCGTCGGAGACCTGGTTCTCGATCTGGATCGCGCAGGCACCCGCCTCGATCATCTTCTTCGCGAGAAGGTAGGTGGCCTCGGGGTTGCCGAAGCCGGCGTCGATGTCGGCGATGATCGGCACGACGTGGGTCTCGTAATTGTCGATCTGCGACTGTATGAACTCCACCGCCGTCTCATCGCCGGCCGCGCGGGCATCGTCGAGCTTCGTGAACAGGAGGTCGAGCTCGCGGGCGTCGGCCTGCCGGAGGAACGTGTAGAGCTCCTCGATGAGCGCGGGCACGGAGGTCTTCTCGTGCATCGACTGGTCGGGAAGGGGACCGAACTCGGAGCGCAGCGCGGCGACCATCCAGCCCGAAAGGTACAGGTAGCGCTTGTTGGTGGACTTCAGGTGCTTCTTGATCGAGATGAGCTTCTGCTGCCCGATGAAGCCGTGCCAGACGCCGAGCGACTGCGTGTACAGCGACGAGTCGCCGTCGTACTCGGCCATGTCGCGACGCATGATGTCAGCCGTGTACTGGGCGATCTGGAGGCCCGTCCGGAAGCGGTTCTGCGCCCGCATGCGAGCGACGTGCTCGGGGTTGATGGCATCCCAGCTGGGGCCGTTCTGCGCGGTCAGCGCCCGGATGGCTTCGATGTCTTCTTGGTACGCGGTCATGGTGTTTCCTTCGCGGTGGTACAGCTCGTGCGAGCCGTGGCGTAGAGGCGTTTCATCCACCATGTGCCAAGAAGGGGCGGTCTTCAGGCCGTTCATGCAGGGAAGATCGAATGATCTTCTACAATGCGGAGGAAGTTTTCACATTGGCCGTGGACGTCGAGGGCTCAGCGGCTGTGGTCTTCGACATCCGGCTGCGCGCGCAGGAGGTCGGCCAGCTCTTCCTCGGGTCGGGGTGCGACGTTCTCGTCTTCCTCGAGTTCCGGCACGCTGGGCTCGCCCGGTTCGGGCACGTGCTCGGCGTGTCCGCCGTGATGAGATGACTCGATCATGTGCTCATCATGGCCGCGGCGGGGGCGGCACGCCAGAGGGTCCGTCGGGGTGGACGGTGACGTCGGGATGACAAGTCCTCGGGGCGCTGTTCGCGGCATCCAGAGCCACGCCTGCCGCACGGCGGCCCTCCTCGATCAGGTGGGGGACGTCGCCCATGGACCACTGTGCCAGGCCCTCCATCTCGGGCTGGATGAGGATGATCGAAGGGTCCTCGACGAGATCGGCGACGCTGGCGACCATGCGCATCATGCGGACGTTCTCCCACTTGGCGTGCAGTCGCACCACGATGACCGTCGACGCCCCCAGTTCGCGAGCTGCGCCCATCGGCACGTTGTCGATCATGCCGCCGTCCATCAGCACCTGGTTGCCGCGACGCACGGGCGGGAGCAGACCGGGGACGGCGATCGTCGCGCGGAGGGCGATGTTGAGCGGACCTGCGTCGAGGGTGACCGCGCGGCGGGTCTTCAGATCGGTCGCCACGGCCGCGAACCGCCGGGGAAGCTCTTCGATCAGCGGATCGTCGCCGAGCGTCCGATGGATCGCGTCGGTCACGGCACCGGAGTCGAGCAGTCCCAGCCGCGGGGTGAGGGACATGCGGGCGATCGAGCTCCACCGGAACGCGCGGGCCGCGCGTTCGATCGCCTCCAGCGGAACACCCGCCGCATACGCGGCAGCCACGAGAGCGCCCGAGCTGGTGCCGACGGCTATGCCCGGACGGATGCCGCGCGCGGCGAGCTCTTGGAGGACACCCACGTGTGCCGCCCCGTACGCGCCGCCGCCGCTGAGCGCGAGCCCGAGTGTCCTGTCGTCGCTCACGATCCCCACCCCATCCGTTCACTTTATCCACCGGTGGGTGTCGGCCGGCCAGTCCGCGCCCTGGCTGGTCTCGACCGGCGCGGTCAGCCTCGATCGATCTGCCGTCCCAGCCGATCGCCGCGCCGATGGCGGTCACGATCTCGGTCGCCGTCAACGGATCGGGGCCGGCGTGCTGCCCCAGGGATCGGCCGTCACGACCGAGCCCTTCCCGCGGCGTCGACGAAGAGACCTCAGCGACCGGGCGTGCTCCAGAGCGCCCAGGCCACCAGCACGGGCTGCAGGAACAGGCGGATCAGTCGCGCCCGGTCGGTCCGCAGCAGCGGGGCGGATCGACCGGTGCGCCACTGGTGCATGTTGCCCGGGAACACGGCCACGAAGAATGCGGCGATGCCGATGCCGATGCGTCGGCGTTCGCGCGGAAGTGTGAGCACGGCGGCGCCGAGTCCGATCTCGACGACACCGGAGGCGACCACGATCGCGTCCTTGTCGAGGCGGGTGAGCCGGGTCGCCCAGTCCGGGACCACGATCCGATACCCGCGGCGCCCCCAGGTGAGATGAGAGGCGCCCGCGGCAAGGAGGAGTGTGGCCAGCGACCAGCGGGCGACGGCACGCGCCGTCGCGCCGCGGGCAGCCTTGCGCGAGCTCTTCGTCATCCTGCCAGTCTGCACTGCTGTCACGTGAGGTCGTACAGCCCGACCCGGTCGGGGATGTCGAACGGCAGCCCGGGCAGCCACGATGCCGGTTCCGGCCACGGGCGAGACGTGGGCAGAGCCCGCAGCAGGTGGCGTAGCGCGTCACCGGCCGGCTGGGTGGAGGACTCGACGGGCAAGACGCGTCGTGGCGCCTGGTGGCCGAGTGCACCGCACCACCAGTGCCGCCACGTGGCGTCGGCGCTGTCGGGGTCGAGCACGATGTAGTAGTCGGGCATGATCGCGTCGCCCGAGCGGAAGGCCGAGAGCGCGGCCTCCACCTCGAGCTCGATCGTGCCGAGCGTCGCACGCTCCTCGAACAGTTCGACCCACGCGGCAGCGACGTGCACGAGCGGATCCGCGTCATGGACCACCCACGGGGTCGGTGCAGCGGCGATCCTTCTGCTGGCGAGCGCCGGATCGGTATCGTGCAATGTGAGTGCCTCGATGCCGGGGACTCCTTCGAGTGCGGCCAGGGCGTCGGCCGCCGCGTCACCGACCACGGCGACGACGGTCCCGCCCGCGGGGCGGCGCTGCGAGTGCTCCATACCTCAGCGTAGGGGCGACGGCGAAGGTTCTGCCGCTTTGTGCTCCGACCGTTATCGGGTCGGAGCGCACCGCGACAGCGGGATCAGTACCAGTTCGTCGCCTGCGAATGTCCCCAGGCCGCGCACGGCGTGCCGTACGCGCGGGAGATGTAGTCCAGGCCCCAGACGATCTGCGTGCGTGCGCTGGTCTGCCAGTCGGCACCCGCTGTGGCCATCTTGCTGCCGGGCAGAGACTGGGGGATGCCGGTGGCTCCACTCGAGGCGTTGTAGGCCTGGTAGTCCCAGCCCGACTCGCGGGTCCACAGCCGCTCGAGACACGAGAACTGGTCGCCGCCCCAACCGTACTCCGACGCAGCCAGGTCCTGCGCGACCGCCTTCGCGCCTGCGCGGGTGTTCTCGGCGGCGAGAGTCGCGGCGGCCTCCTCAGCCTTGCGTTCAGCCTCCTCGGCCTTGCGCTTCACCTCGGCGGCTGCCGCCGCGGCGGCTTCTTCGGCGGCCTTCTTCTCCTGTGCGACCGTCAGCTGTTCGCGCAGAGCGGCGGTGTCGGCCGCGACGGTCCGGGTCTGTTCGAGGACGTCGGCTGTCTGCGCCGGCAACATGTAGGTGGGCGTGACGTCCAGGTCGGAGAGCTCGCTGATCGCCGCAGTGAGGTCGGTCGTGATGACATCGGTCGCCTCGTCGCCGAGGCTCAGCCCGGAGGTGCGGACGTCGGTCATCGTCGTCCACGCGCTCGACCGGGCCTCCTGCGCCGCAGTCAGCGCGTCTTCGGCATCGGTGACGATCGCGTCGAGCTTGACGGGACCGAAGTCCTCGCCGTCGGCGGTCACGACGATCGCGGTCGCGAGCGTCTCCAGCGCGCTGACCGGACGGTCGTCGGCGTGGGCGACCGGCACCGACACGAAGCCGGTCAGGGCGACACCGAGTCCGGCGGCGACCGCGATGAGAGCGCGGCCGAACAGACGGCGCCGGGGGCGGGCGGGGGTGATCTCGGGCTGGCGGGAACGCATGCAGTAGGGGTCTTTCGGGTCGTCCGGGCACCGACGTACGTCGGCGGGCGTGTTCTCGGGTCGAACACAAGTCACCGAGTCTGCGTGCTGTTTCTGGACGAATCTCAGCGATCACCTGGGCAGAAGGTGGGAGCGACTTCTCACACCGGCGCGACACGCGTGGTGAGCGGACCGCCCCGCACACGTAACGCGGCGACAGATCGAGGGAAACACCCGGGCGGCATCCTGGGGCGATATCACCCCCCAGCCACCGGGAGCCGCCATGTCCTACGTGAAGCCGACCGAACTCGTCACCCGCATGATCGACGCGGGCGAATCCAAGATCCTGATGTCCACGCGCGACACCATCATCCGCGGCTTCATGGGCGGTGCGATGCTCGCGATCGGCGCCGTGTTCGCGGTATCGGTGTCGACGCAGACCGGAGAGCCGCTGCTGGGCGCGCTGCTGTTCCCCGCGTGCTTCGTGCTGCTGTACCTGCTGGGCTACGACCTGCTCACCGGAGTGTTCACGCTCGGTCCGCTGGCTTGGATCGACAAACGCCCGGGCATCAACCTGGCCGGCGTGCTGCGCAACTGGGGTCTGGTGTTCGTCGGCAACTTCGCCGGCGCATTCCTGATCGCCGTGCTCATGGCGATCTACTTCACCTACGGGTTCACGACCGAGCCGAGCGCTGTGGGTCACGCGATCGGCGAGATCGGCCACGGCCGCACCGTCGGCTACGCCGAGCACGGCGCCGGCGGCATGCTGACCCTGTTCATCCGCGGTGTGCTGTGCAACTGGATGGTCTCCACCGGCGTCATCGCGGCGATGATGTCCGACAGCCTGCCCGGCAAGGTCCTCGGCATGTGGCTGCCGATCATGGTCTTCTTCTACATGGGCTTCGAGCACTCGATCGTGAACATGTTCCTGTTCCCCTCCGGCCTGCTGCTGGGTGCCGAGTTCACGCTGTGGGACTACCTGCTGTGGAACGAGATCCCGACCGTCATCGGCAACCTCGTCGGCGGTCTCACGTTCGTCGGCATCATGCTCTACGTCACCCACTACCGCACCGCACCCAAGCGCGTGGCCGTCTTCCGTCCCAACGGCAAGAGCTTCGCCGCCTCGCCCACGAAGGTGCCTGCGGACATGCTGGATCAGCGCTGACGTGGAGTCCGCAGCACGCCCCGCCACAGGTGGACGAGCATGACCACGAAGGTGAGGGTCCACGCCGCGAACGCGATCCAGCTCTCCACGTAGCCGATCGCGTGGACGATCGGCAGGCCGTCGACCTCGCCGAGGAACTGCGAGCCGACGCCGTACATGCCCAGTGGGAAGATGATGCTCCACAGCGTCGCCTCGTAGCGCAGCGGGTAGCGGTGACGCACGTGCCGCCAGTACCCGGCGACGATGAGCGGGGGAATCAGCCACGTTCCGAACGCCCAGAAGAACACGGCCGCGCCCGCGATGAGACCTCGCGTCGCGTCGACCATGGGGGCGTCGGCCATCGCGACGATCCGGGCACCTGCGACGACGGTGATGGCGGTCGCGCCCATCGCCACCCAGTACGGCGGCGTCAGATCGGCGGGGCGGAAGGGATAGGCGAGCATCCGCACCCCGACGAACACGCCGACGGCGCAGTACAGGAACGTGCCGACCGACCACGAGAAGACGGCCAGCAGCGCCATCGCGTTGCGGCCGACCTCGAACTCGGCCTCGAGCGTCGCGGCCAGCACCGCGATCGACTGACTGGCCACCGCCCAGATGAACCACGTGCCGTTCGCGGTCTGGAGTGCGGTGTGATCGGACTGGCCGAGCACCGCCGTCCACGGCACCGTGTAGCCCAGCAGGATCCAGGCGACCGCCGCGACCAGCAGCAGCCATAGGGAGATGTCGTGGAACCCCTCGGCACTGATCCGGCTGCCCAGTACGCAGGTCGCGGCGACGAAGGTGAAGAAGCCGAACGCTCGGGCGGGATCCGCGAAGTCGGCGGCCATCGCGTCCCGATGGCGCACGATGCGCACGAGATTCAGCACGATCAGCAGCACGTAGGCCACCGCGGCGATGTCGAGCAGTACCGTCGAGACGAACATCCAGCCGTTCGTGCGCAGCGCGACCGACACGATGCCCGTCGCCATGACCAGGGCGAAATACCCCGGGGTCAGGCCGCGGATCGCGTCGTCGATGCGACCCGTCAGCGTGGGAGCGGGCGCGGCGTCGCGTGTCGCAGTCGACATGCGATCACGATAGCGCCGGCATCCATCCCGCACTCACCCATGCTCATCCGCTAGGACTGTCTGCCCGCAGCCCGTTGCCGCGCCGCCTCGTAGACGATGACCGAGGTGGCGTTGGCGGCGTTGAGCGATGAGGCGCTGCCGCCCATCGGGATCCGGGTGAGCACGTCGCAGGCCTGAAGCCACGCCGTCGACATGCCGGAGTGCTCGTTGCCGGTGACGATGAGCGTGGGGCGCGTGAAGTCGACGTCCCACACGTCGACAGTGCCGGCCTCGTCAGTGCCCACGATCTGGATGTCCACGCCCGCAGCCCGGATCTCGGCGACCCACTCGAGTACGGCCTGGGCGCTCGGCAGCCGCACGGTCGGCGTCATGATCGCCGATCCGGTCGAGGCGCGCAGCGCCTTCGGATCGTACGGGTCGGCGGCGTGCCCGGTGACGATCACGCCGTGGCCGCCCAGCGCGTCGACCGAGCGCACGATCGATCCGATGTTGCCGGGCGACGTGGGGCGGTCCAGGGCGACCAGCAGGGCATCGGCGGGTGCCGGCAGCCGTGACGGGTCGTCCGGGGGAATGGCGACGATCAGAAGCACCTCGGGCGGGTCCTCATCCTTCTCGCCGAGTTCGAGCATCAGATCGGCGGCGACCACGAACTGCGCCGCGCCGGCCTGCGCGGCGGCGGCGATCGCCTCGGACGCCCACCTCGATCGCGAGTCGGCCCGAGTCATCAGCACGGTCCGCACCGTCAGGCGCGAGCGCAGCGCGAGGGTGATCGGACGCACGCCCTGCACGATCATCTCGCCGGCCCGGTTGCGCTTGGTGCGGTTGCCCAGCAGCGTCTGCCAGTACTGGAACGTGGCGTTTCTCGTCGTCACGGCCTGGATGCGCTTCGAATGGGGGTCGGATGCCATGGGCTGAACCCTGTTCCCTTCTCGGTCGAGGCGTCGCACGCACGGCGACGTGACGAGCGTACCGAGCCTGACGCCCCCATGACCGCCGGTGGGTCGGGGGTGGATGCCGGTGCCGCCGGCTTCTCGCGAGGCGGCTACGCGGCAGGGGTGCGGCGCAGCAGCAGGAGCCCGTCGTCGAGATGCGCCGGTTCGCCGTCCGGCGAGGTCGCGGCACGGCTGCGGACCTCGGCGATCTCGACGGTCCACTCCCGCGGGTCGGGGGCCAGCAGCGCCAGCTCTTCGGCCGGGCTGAGCATGGCCGGGTGCTCATGCGCCATCTCGCGCGCCCACGGCGGCGGTGCGGCGTGGGAGATCACGAGCAGCGCACCGCCGGGTGCGACGCGGGCACTCGCCGCCCGCAGGATCTCGATGCGCGGGAAGTCCGGCTCCCACGAATGCAGGAAGCTCGCCGTCACCAGGTCGAACGGACCCTCCGGCAGCGCTGCCGCCGCGTCGCACGCGAGGAAGACGACGCGGTCCTCGCCCAGCCCGCGGGCCCGAGCGGCCTCGGTCGCCCGGCGCACGGCGGTGGCCGATACGTCGAGACCGGTGACCTGCCATCCACGCTCGGCGAGCCACACGGCATCCGCTCCCTCGCCACTGCCGACCTCGAGCGCCGTCCCCGTCGAGGTCCCGGATGTGAGACTCTCGGCAACGCCGGCGAACGTCGCGTTGACCCGCCCCGACCAGACCTTCTCCTCGGTCGCATAGTGCGCCTCCCAGTGCGCGTTCCGGCGCTCGGCGGCCACGGCGCGGGCGCCGTCCTCGCCGACGAGAACGGCGTTGGCACCGGCCCCGGCCATCGAGCCGGCGCCCATCGACAGCGGGACGTTGCCATACGGGGCGGTGACGTTGCCGGCCGCGAACACGCGTGGGTGGCTCGTCGCACCGCGCGCATCGACGACGATCGCCCCCTCGGCGCGGGCGAGGTCGAGCCCGGCGAGGAAGCCGTCGTCCAGGCGGGGGACCGGTGCGGTGAACAGGGCGTCGATTTCGTGTACCGAGCCGTCTGCGGTGCGAACGGCGACCAGGCGTTCATCATGGGTGACGACCTCGACCACGGGTGCCTCGACGGCGCGGATCCCGCGGGCCGACAGCCGCTCGGCGACGTCGGGCTCGAGGGTGCCGGCCTCCGCAGTGAACGCGACCACATCGCCGCTCCACTGCCGCACGAGTTCGATCTGATGGATGCTCGAGGGCGAGGTCGCCAGCACGCCGAGCGCGCGGCCTGTGACCTCCCACCCATGGCAGTACGGGCAGTGCAGCACACCGCGCCCCCACTGCGCGGCGAGTCCCGGGATGTCGGGCAGCTCGTCCCCGATGCCGGTGGTCACCACGACCGTGCGCGTCACATCCACCGCTCCGTCGGCGCGGCGGACGCGCATCGACTCGCCCTGGTCATCGACGCCGGCGACCTCACCCGGCTCGATCACGACACCGTACGCCGCCGCCTCCGCCCGCCCCCGCGCGAGCAGCTTCTGCGGGTCGATCCCGTCGTGGCCGAGCACGCCGTGCATGTGATCCGTGAACCGGTTCCGCGGATTGCCCGCGTCGATGACGAGGGTGCGTCGCCGTGCCCGTCCCAGCATCTGGGCGGCGCTGAGCCCTGCCACTCCGCCGCCGATGATGATCGCGTCCCAAGATGTGTGTCCCATGGCATCCACTCTCTCCGCGGAGTGGGCACTATTGCAAACAACCTTGCCGAATTGGCAAGATGAGGGAATGCGGAATGAGATCGAACAGGTGGGTCCGCGTCTGCGCGCGGCGCGGCAGGCGCGCGGGTGGACCCTCGAAGAGCTCGCCACCCGGACGGGACTGTCGGTGAGCACCCTCTCGCGGCTGGAAGCCGGCAAACGGCAGGCATCACTCGAGCTGCTGCTGCCGATCACCCGTCAGCTCGGCATCCGGATCGACGATCTGCTGCCCGGAGAGTCGGGCGATCCGCGGGTGCGGCGGGAGACCGTGCGTCGCGATGGGATGCTGATCGCGCCGCTCACCCTCGACCGGTCGCCGGTGCAGGCGTTCAAGATCACCTATGCGCCGGCCCCCGCGCCGCCGGCGCCGCGCGTACACGACGGGTTCGAGTGGCTCTACGTCCTCAGCGGCCGCCTGCGGCTCGTCCTCGACGACACCGAGCACGTGCTCGAGCGGGGCGAAGCAGCCGAGTTCGACACCCGGTTGCCGCACAGCATGACCGCGATGCCCGAAGGTCCGGCCGAGGTGCTCAGCATCTTCAGCGCGTCGGGCGAGCGCATCCACACCCATCTCGGCGGTGCCTGACCAGGCGCCTCCGCCGAAATCGCTGTCACTCGTTCCTGGCCGACCGCAGCGGCGAGCCCGCCGCGACTGCGAACGTCGGGCCCGAGCCGTAGCGTGTGCCCAGGCGTGGGGCGAGGGTCGGGTCGAGTCCTGCCCCCTCGGCGACGCGCCGGCGGGCGGTCAGCCCGCCCAGACGGACGCTCAGTACCAGCCGTGGGACTGCGAGTGGTTCCACGCGCCGCACGGGGTGCCGTAGCGACCGTCGATGTAGCCCAGGCCCCACTTGATCTGCGTGGCGGGGTTGGTCTGCCAGTCCGAGCCCGCGCTGGCCATCTTGCTGCCGGGCAGCGCCTGCGGGATGCCGTACGCGCCGCTCGAGGAGTTGTGCGCCTGATAGTTCCAGCCCGACTCCCGGCTCCACAGTGCGTCGAGGCACTGGAACTGGTCGTCGCCCCAGCCGCGCTGCGCGAGCATGTCGCGGGCGATGGCGCGGGCGTCGCCGCCCGAGTAGTTCGACGAACCCGACGAGGTGGGGGCCGGTGCGGCCGTCGACCGCTGCGCCGCGGCGCGTTCGGCAGCTGCGGCCTTCTCGGCGGCTTCGCGCTCGGCCTTGGCCTTCGCCTCGGCGGCGGCCTTCTTCTTGGCAGCCTCCTCGGCCGCCTTCTTCGCCTTGGCGTCGGTCAGTGCCTTCTGCAGCGAGTCGATGGCATCCCGAACCTGCTCGGTCTCGGCCACCGTCTCGTCGGTCATGTGCGGGATGAACAGCGCGGGGGTCAGCTCGATCACGCGCAGCTCGCCGGCCAGGTCGCGCAGGTCGCTCGTGTCGATCGCGACCGTGACATCGCCCAGATCGAGATCGGATGCCGCGACCTCAGCCTTCACATCGGCGACCACGTCGGCGGCCGTGCCCAGCACGGCGGTGGCGTCGGTCAGGGCGGCGGTGCTCTCCGCGGTGATCTCGGCGATGGGCTCGTCGACGACGTAGCCGACGGCGCGCAGCACGGGCGCCGTCGTGGTCGTGACGGTCTCTTCGGTGTCGGCGTGGGCCGCCGGAACCGAGCCGGTCAGGCCGCTCGTGACAACGGCGGTGCCGAGGACGAGGCCGAGTGCGACGGTGGCGGGAGTCAGCGCGCGACGGAGGGGACGAGTCGAAACAGAACGCATGAATGAGGGGGTCTTCCGGGTTGTCAGCACCGGCAGGAGTGCACCGGTGTGCGTCCTCGGGCGGACACAAAGCACCGAGTCTGCCACAGGGAATCTGGATGTTTACCGGGCATTTCCTGGACGCGGTGCGTTTCGGGTGGTCGAAGGGCGGTGATTTCAGCGCGACCGGCGCCCCGAATCGCCCTCGATTTCGGCCGCGAATTCACCCCCGCCTCGGTGCCGGGCGATAGCCTGTGCACGATGTCGATTCCCACCTCTGACGGCCGTTCCGGAACCACTCCGAGCGGGGGCGTCCCGACCTCGACGAGGTCGATTCCGGTGTCGCCCGCGGCGCGCTGGCGGGCGTTCTGGGTGTGCGTCTCGGTCGCCGCGCTGACGATCATGGATCTCACCAAGGTGAACGTCGCCGTGCCCGTCATCGGCGATGTTCTGGATGCCGGATCCACCGAACTCCAGCTCATCGTGTCGGGCTTCGTGCTCACCTTCGGGCTCACGCTCGTGCCGATGGGACGCCTGGGCGATCAGCGCTCGCGGCGCATGCTGTTCATCGTCGGACTCAGCCTCTACACGTTCACGAGCATCCTGTGCGCAGTGGCGCCGTCCGCCCCGGTCCTGGTCGTCGGACGACTGCTGCAGGGTCTGGCTGCCGGCATCCAGATGCCGCAGGTTCTCGGCATGGTCCAGGAACTGTTCCGGGGCAAGGAGCGCGGCCGCGCGTTCGGCCTGTTCGGCGCCACGATCGGCATCGCCACTGCGTTCGGCCCGACGCTGGGCGGCCTGCTCATCGCCCTGGGCGGACCGCAGGACGGCTGGCGGCTCATCTTCTGGATGAACGTGCCGCTGTGCCTGCTGGCGATCGCGGGAGTCATCTGGCTGCTGCCCACCACCCGGCACGCCTCCCCGCACCCGGTGGCCCTCGACCCGGTCGGCATCCTGCTGTTCGCCGCCACCGTGGTGTCGCTGATGTGGCCGTTCCTGTTCACGACGGGTGCGCCCACCGACGACCCCGCACGATGGTGGCTGCTGGCGGCGTTCGTGCTGTTCGTCTCGGCCTTCATCGCGTGGGAGCGGCACTACGCCGCACGCGGCAAAGATCCGCTGGTGTCGCTGCCGATGTTCAAGATCCCGTCGTTCCGCAACGGCACGCTCCTGCAGACCGCCTACTTCACCGGTACGCCCGCGCTGTTCCTGGTCACGACGCTCTTCCTGCAGATCGGCCTCGGGCTCGCGCCGGTCTATGCCGGCATGACCTCGATCGGGTTCGCGCTGGCCAGCGCGGTCACCTCGTGGATCGGCGGCAACCTGGTCGCCACCCACGGCCGGATCGTGGTCGTCTGGGGCATGGTCGGAATTCTGCTGGGCGCCGGCGGGCTCATGCTCACCGCCCTGTACGCCGATCCGGAGTGGATCCCGTGGCTCATGGCGGCGGTGATGACGGTCGCCGGCGCCGGCGGCGGCTTCGTGATCGCCCCGAACCAGACCCTCACCCTCGCCGACATCCCCGTGAAGGAGGGCGGCCTCGCCGGATCCATCGGTCAGCTCGGACAGCGCGTCGGCGCCTCGGTCGGAACCGCGGTCGCGCTGTCGCTGTTCTACGCGACGATCTACCGCGAGAGCGGCTCCCACGACGACCTGACGGTGTACCAGGACGCCTACGAGTACGGCATGATCGCGGTCGCCGTCTTCCTCGGCCTGGCGTTCGTCATCGCGGTCGTCGACCTCTCGACCCGCGGACGC
Organism: Microbacterium invictum; assembly: GCF_014197265.1. NCBI lineage: Bacteria > Bacillati > Actinomycetota > Actinomycetes > Micrococcales > Microbacteriaceae > Microbacterium > Microbacterium invictum. The sequence goes on from NZ_JACIFH010000001.1 coordinate 3,580,065, forward strand.
GGCAGGGTCTGATCACCGCAGCGCCATCGGCCCGATCAGCTCGCGGCGCCGGTCGCGCACCCACCGGTCACGAGAGGCCCGCAACTCGACCCGGGTCGTGAACCGGTAGCGATACGACACCGCGCGCACCCAGCGCGGCGCCTCGCCGCCGAACGGGTCGTCGGCCAGCAGGCGCAGCGTCGCGGCATCCGCTTCC